>CADBNP010000252.1 GCA_902796095.1 uncultured Aeromonadales bacterium
AAAGGCGAGAATTTTGCCGATCTGGTTATAACCGTAAACAAAGGAAAAAGTAACCAGTGCATTTACCTTATCGAACTTAAATACATCACCAAATCTGATGCCTCAGAATCAAAGATTCAAAGTACTGTAAAGGAAGCAACAGATCAGGTTCAGAGATACAAATCGGCCCAGGATTTCCGGGACAGACAGGTCAAGGCCTACGCCATGGTCT
Source organism: uncultured Aeromonadales bacterium (assembly GCA_902796095.1). Taxonomy (GTDB): domain Bacteria; phylum Pseudomonadota; class Gammaproteobacteria; order Enterobacterales; family Succinivibrionaceae; genus UBA2804. The sequence continues at coordinate 212 of CADBNP010000252.1, forward strand.
TTGTCGGTTCTGACTGTGTGTACTGCGGGTGAGTCTGATATGTTTTTACAGCATATCAGCACCTGTGTACTGATATGCCCGGAGACGAAACATTCAGAACGCAAGAGTTGGATAACGAGAAAAGAGATTGATAAGGCAGAGCGCAGTGCTCTGTTAAGTATGTACCGATTTAATTAAACGTATAGCATTCATAGAATAATCTAGGGTAGCGTCTCAATCATTTTTATAGTTAAACTAAAATTGCTGCATTTACCACAGACAATTTTAGTTTTTTGTTTTTTAGTTTAATCAATAACGGCAAGACCTGACGGGATAAAAATGCCGTTATTGACTGTTTGTTATGGTTTTAACTCTTAAAATGAACTGTTGCAGATTTTGCTGCAGTTCAATAATTATTCGTAATACACGCATTCCGAACCGGTAAAGACCATAATAGATCCCTGATCTGTTTATCCTTGAACTCGAGGGCAGTCCTGCAGGTTTGTACCTGTTCAGTTGCATCCTTTTTCAGATTTTCTGGCTTTGCTTCAGTCGCGCCTTTTTTAGCGGCGTACTTCAGCTCGATAAGGTAGACGCATTCATTTTTCTTTCCCTTGTTGATGGTGATAACCGGATCAGCGTATTTCTCTTCGCGACCGATGATTCTCAGTGATTTTTTTACGGTATACTACAGTGATGAAGACATGTTTACTGGTGTGACATCAGCAGGACACACCTGATCCAGCGGACTAAAACCCCGGGTGCTTATTTCCTGTATCTGAGTATTGTACTGTTCATACATTCCGGTTATGCCTGTTATTCCTATTTTCTTTATTCCTTCTGTTTCTGAGCAGCAGCCAGAGAACAGCAGCAGTAAGGACGAGAACAGAGATTACCAGAAGCATCGTTTTGAAACCGTCAAAGGCATTTGCGATCAGATCAATGTTGTTGCCCACCGAGGCTCCGATAATGATCCACATGGCTGTATAAACAAGGGTGGCAGCGGAATTGACAATAAGAAATTTCGAGAATCTGATGCGTCTGGTCATACCGCAGAAGATATAGACCGGTCCCCGGCTTACCGGCACAAACCTGGCGAAAAGTATCATGCCGACACCGTAGCGCCTGTAGCATTTCTGCAGCTGTGCAAATCTTTTCGGGGTCAGTATATATTTGACGGGGCGTATTTTCTGAATTCCCGGTCCCAAAAATCTTCCTTCCGCATACATCATGCAGTCGCCTATGACAACTCCGAGAAAGCAGAGAACAAAGGCCGTTAACATGGATGCTTCCGGACTGTCACTGCTTATCCCTGCAACGACTCCAGCTGCAAAAAGTACAGCATCCTTGGATATGGGAATACCGAGTCCGCAGCAACAGAGGATCAGAAATATGATCACATAGCCCGCTTCTTCCCAGGAACGGATGAATTCAATCCAGTCTGCAACAGATCCCATGAATTTGATCCGGATCAGTCATCCGAGTTGACAATGGTGCCTGTACCTGGTTTTTTACCGCTGTTTTTGACGATGGTGAACGATGGTTTCTTCTTATCCTCGGTGTGTTCAGCCTGGATCTGCTGCTCCTTCTCTTCAGCTGCCTTTTTTTCCTCGGCCAGCCTCTGCGCTTCCTTCTCCTTCTTGTTTCTGCGGTAGATGAACAGGGCAAGGGCTGAAACGGCCAGCACCGTGAAGATCAGGATTCCGGTTTTTCCGTCAGACAGCCATCTGGCAAGATCTTCGCGGTTCTGGGCACCATAGTGACCGATAAGAACCCAGATAGGAACAGATATTGCCGCAGCGAAGCCGTCCATGAGTAAAAATTTGAAGAAACTTACACGTCTGCTCATTCCTGCACAGAGAAATGTAGGTGATCTGAGAACCGGGAGAAATCTTGCTATGAAGAGAACCCATATGCCGTAGCGGTTGAACAGCTTCTGAATTTTTGCAAAGCGGCTCGGAGGAAGGATTGCTCTCATGGGACGGAACTTCTGAATGCGGTATCCGAAGATGCGGCCCAGCAGATACATTGTTCCGTCACCGGCCAGCACTCCGGCGAAGGATATTATCAGCATATATGTAAGATGCATCAGATGATGTTCAGCATCTCCGACACCTGACATGATGCCGCCGGATACGAGAACCACATCCTCCGGTATCGGAAGACCGAATCCGCATCCGATCAGAATCGCAAAAACAATGGCGTAGCTGTAATCCTGATATCCAGCCAGCCATGCTACTAATTTTTCTATGTGTTCCATCAAATTCCCGTATTTTGTGGATCTCTGTGTTTTTTCATGGAGAACTGCCGTCCCAGACTACCTATTTTATACCACAAAACCCTTTTATTTTCTATTGCTGCATACCTCATTCATCCATGCAGATCCTTACTGCAGCGTCTTGATACATTTGCTGTCTTCAGCGTTATTCCGGCAGTATCTGAAAGTTGCTGAGTCATTCTTTTGTGAACCGGTTTCAGCATCCTGCATGTCTGCAGTTTTTTTTGACTGCAGTGAATCTTAAACAGTCTTTTATCTGTTAAGATCTCTGATGTTTAAATCTTCGATCCGGAATTTATTTATGAGTTTTGTTGAAAAACTTTGGTATGGCAGAAATCCTGTTTCTTGGATTTTATGGCCGCTGTCCCTGGTTTTCAGATGTGTATCCTTTCTTCGCAGGATGTGTTACCGCCGGGGCATCTTCAGAGTATGCTCATCCCGTGTGCCTGTTGTTGTGGTGGGTAATATTTCCGTTGGCGGAAACGGCAAGACCCCGACTGTCATTTATCTTGTGGAGAACCTGAAAAAAAGGGGGTTCAATCCGGCGGTTGTAAGCCGCGGTTATGGAGGGCATGCGTCTGAATACCCTCATGTGATTTCTGATAATTCCTCGCCTCTTGAATGCGGTGACGAGCCCTATCTGATTTACCGGCGTCTTGGATGTCTGGTGGCAGTGGATCCCGTTCGTGAAAGAGCAGTCAGGAAACTGGAGGAGCTTGGAGCCGACGTAATCATAAGTGATGACGGCCTTCAGCATTACTCCATGGGTCGTGCGGTGGAACTCGTGGTTGTGGACGGATCAAGACGGTTTGGAAACGGGGCTGTGCTTCCCATGGGACCTTTAAGGGAGGGACTGTGGCGTCTTGGCGAGGTGGATGCGGTGATCTGCAACGGTGATAATCCGTCGGATGGAGAATTTAAGATGTCGGTAATTCCCATGACCCCGGTAAAGGTGAGAGATTACGTGACCCCGCTCGCCGAAAAGGGGAGGGTTCTGGCTGTTGCAGGGATAGGAAATCCGGAAAAATTCTTTAATCTCCTCAGAAAAGAGGGGTATGATCTGGTAAGAACAGTCCCTCTTGCAGATCATGCCGCATATACGCAGGAGATGTTTGCCGGAATAATCGGTGACTGGGACGGCATTGTTCTGATGACGGAAAAGGATGCGGCAAAATGCAGAGATTTTGCTTCTGACAAATGTTATTTTCTGCCTATCGATGCCGTTATAAGTCCTGATATAGTGGAACTGATAATCAGTAAAATCGGAAGCAGACAGCAGTAGTTTATTCATGCTGCAGTCAGGTGTTCAGTCTAGATCGTTTTTTTTGGAGTTTTTATGTCGTTTGTTGTTATTATTCCCGCACGCTACAGCTCATCCCGCCTTCCGGGCAAGCCTGTCAAGGATTTGTGCGGCAAGACAATGATCCAGCGTGTTGCGGAAAAGGCTCTTGCCTCCGGGGCATCTGCTGTATATGTGGCAACTGATTCTGAGCTGGTTTCCAGAGCTGTGAATCTTGAGGGTGTCGAGGTTGTTATGACATCAGAAAGTCATAATTCCGGAACAGAACGGCTGGCAGAGGTAGCAAAACTGAAGAATTTTCCTGATGACACGGTGGTGGTGAATGTTCAGGGTGATGAACCTCTGCTTCCTTCCGTTCTGATCAGTCAGGTTGCAGAAAATCTCGTATCCAGCGGTGCGCCTATGGCAACTCTGGCCGTGCCTATTGACGATTATGATGAAATCTTCAATCCCAATGCGGTAAAGGTTATCTGTGATGAGAACGGGTATGCAATTTATTTCTCCCGTGCACCTATTCCTTATGAGCGGGACAATTTTAAATCCGGTGATCGCAGATTTGACAATGTTCACTTCCGACATCTCGGAATATATGCCTACCGTGCCGGATTTCTGAAGAAGTTTGTTGAATGGAATGCATCCCCGCTGGAGAATATAGAGAAGTTGGAGCAGCTCAGAGTTTTAAGCCACGGCGAGAAGATCAGTGTTGCGGTTGCCAGCATAACTCCGCCTGCAGGAATTGATACCCAGGAGGATCTTGAAAAGGTGATAGCCTACCTGAAGGAGCATCCTGAGGCTTAGATCTGTTCTGCAGCAGACATAAGACAGGATCAAAAGAAATAGAAGATTCGCAGGAACATGCTTCAGCAGTCTGGAACTGCTGTCCGGCCGTGCCGTAAAACCACGTTCCCCGGGGCGTGGATATAAGGCATAAGATCAGTTACAGCCTTTCCTGCTGGCAGAGACGGACTTCGGTCTTCTAAATGACGGCAAATAGACCAGGCACAGCCAGAGAGCGTGTGAAGCGATTTCGCCGGAGATCTGCAGCTAGAACCCGCCGGGAGCAGTCTGCGGCCTGCAGCGGGAACCGGCAGGAATCCCCTGCCTTCAGGACGGGGAGGATGTCAGCTTTTTGGGTTTGCTGTTCTTCAGTTCCGGAGTGCCAGTCTGATTAAGGATCAACTGTCGGATCTGTCAGTTCATGATCATTTCCTACCAGCAGAATTGCCGAACCATATGCCTTGACCGGTTTGCCGCCGGCATCAAATTCTGTTGTATATTTGATTTTAAACGGTATCCTGCCTGTTGTAAGGGGAATAACTGCCTCAATGGTGCCAACGCCGTCATCGATTTTTTTCATGAACTTTCTGTAGTACTCCGCATAGTCTGAAGGGAATATGCCTACTTCGATCAGAGGTTCCGGGTAGTTTTTGATAAGAGGCGGCAGATTGAGATCGCGCATGCATCTGAAGCACGGACGCATTTCCTTTGTATTTATGTTGTATTCCCATGCATAGATGTTGGAATGTTCGCTTGCAGCTCTGAAGCGCTGATCACTGGCGTATATCTCGTTGAAGAGTTTTTTCTCCTTGGTGATATTCCGTATCATGATGTAGAACAGGTGCTTGTTTTCCATAATACCAATCAGCTGCATTGAACTTCTTATGCAGATCTTGTCCTCGCCGCAGCAGTCTGAAAAATAGGTCCGCCATGTCTCGCATTCCTGCTCATCCTCGGTTTCTATTGCCAGTTTCAGCGTGTCCTTGTATATTCTTATGTTGTCCTTGTCCAGATGAAACCACGGATTCATGCTTATGACATCCTTTTCCGTCTGGTTCATGCCGATTTCCCTCAGATATTTTCCGTTGACTCTGAGAATTTCTGAATGACCGTTATTTATGTCATAGAGCATAATGGCGGCGCCGCCCACATAGTTGCTGAATATCAGTGTTTCAAGGGATTCCGGACTCCAGAACCTTCCCGTGTCAAGGCGATCGATAAACCTGTTTTTTGCAAATGCCGAATTTGAGTTTCTTTCCCTGAACAGTTTGTTAAATTCATCTGTAGGTAGCGGTTTGGAATAGTAGAAACCCTGGATGTATTCACATCCGATACTGAGCATGTAGTCTGCCTGTTCTCTTGTTTCCACACCTTCTGCAATGACCGGAGTGTTAAGCCATTTGGCCATGTTTACCACGGAACTTATTATTGTTCCGCCGCGTCCGCCTACCTGACCTGAGAAAAATTTGAGATCAAGCTTGATAATATCTACCTCCAGATCCTTCAGCACATTGAGGGATGAGTAGCCGCTGCCGAAATCATCCATTTCCACCATATAGCCAAGTTCATGAAAGCGGTTTACGATATTGATAATATGCTCACTGCCGCCGACTGCGGATGATTCGGTTATTTCTGCTCTGAGGAACTGCACAGGTATATCATACTGGGAACGGATTTTTTCCATGGAGTCAATGTAGTCGGGGAGCTGGAGATCCTCTCTTGAAATGTTGAATGAAATCGGAATACACGTTTCTTTGGCATCGAGACATTTTCTCTGGTAGGCACATACTCTGTCGAATACAAACAGATCCAGTACAGGTATCTTCTTCATCTCCTCAAAAATAGGGATAAAATCCGCAGGGGACTGCATTCCGTTTTCCGGGTGGATCCAGCGTACAAGAGCCTCTCCGCCTATGAGTTCCTTTGTGGAATGATTAAACTGAGGCTGAATATAGATTACAAACTGTTTCTCCTCCAGTGCTCTTGGTATGGCATCAATGATTTCCTGTCTTGTCATTCTCATGATAATGCTCCTGCCTGCACAATTTATTTTCTTCGAGGTTTACGGGCATCCTGCTGCAGTAATGGCAGAATGCTGTCCTCAGCGGTCAGACTCAAATGTTATTTATTCTTTCAGCAGATTTTAAATGCCGAATCCACATTTAGTTAAAGTATATGATCCAGCTATGTTTTAAACACAGTTTTTTTTGTTTCTATTTGAAGCGTATCAATTTATTTTTTTTATCGGACAGGAGATTTCTGCCGGGAATTTTCATGTCCCAGGGTAAGGAGCGAATTTCTGAAAATGTATCTCTTTGAAAATGCAGGAACGACAGGCTGAATGAGACCGAACGGGTGTGTCCGAGACAGCGGAGCAGGATAAAAAGAAGGATCGCATCCTTCCGGAATGCGATCCTTCTTATACAGCAGATCAGATCTGCAGGATATATCAGCTCTGATTATCTCTCGCCTATAGGTTTTACAGATCTTGTCGGATATCCTGTGTACAGCTGACGTGGTCTTACAATCTTGCTTGAAGGATCCTCCTGCATTTCACACCAGTGAGATATCCAGCCAATGGTTCTTGCCACGGCAAAAATTACCGTGAACATGCTTGTCGGAATGCCTATGGCGTTCAGAATTATGCCTGAATAGAAATCCACGTTAGGGTAGAGCTTTCTTTCAATAAAGTACGGATCTTCAAGAGCAATGCGCTCAAGCTCCATGGCTACATCGAGCAATGGATGATCCGTAATATTAAGCTCCTTCAGAACCTCGTGGCATGTGTCACGCATTACTGTGGCGCGCGGATCGTAGTTTTTGTAGACTCTGTGACCGAAGCCCATAAGTCTGAACGGATCGTTCTTGTCCTTGGCCTTTGCAATGTACTTAGGAATGTTTTTAACTGAGCCGATGGTTTCCATCATTCTCAGACATGCTTCATTGGCACCGCCGTGGGCCGGACCCCAGAGAGCCGCAATTCCGGCAGCGATACATGCATACGGATTCGCACCTGTGGATCCCGCAAAACGGACGGATGATGTAGATGCGTTCTGTTCATGATCGGCATGGAGAATGAAAATACGATCCATTGCCTTTTCAATAATCGGATTTACAACATACGGTTCGCACGGCGTTGCGAACATCATATGGAGGAAGTTTCCGGTAAAGCTCAGATGATTCTGAGGGTACATGAACGGTTCGCCTTCCGAGTATTTGTAGGCCATGGCGGCAAGAGTCGGGATCTTGGCCAGAAGCCGGATGGCAACAAGCTCTCTGTCACGCGGATTGTTGTTGTTGATTTCATCATGGTAGAAGGCCGACAGTGCTCCGGCTATACCGCACATGATGGCCATCGGGTGTGAATCACGCCGGAAAGCCTGGAACAGCTTTGGCAGCTGTTCGTGCACCATGGTATTGTATCTGATTTTTGATTTGAACTTCTCCAGTTGCTCCTCGTTGGGAAGTTCCTTGTAAAGCAGCAGATAGCAGACTTCAAGGTAGCTGGTCTTCATTGCGAGCTCATAAATCGGATAACCGCGGTGCAGAAGTATTCCTTTTTCGCCGTCGATAAATGTTATCTTTGACTGACAGGAGGCGGTGGACAGGAAACCCGGATCATAAGTGAAATAACCGTGTGTACCCAGCTGTTTAACATCGATTACGTCATGACCTTCCGTACCGGATAAAATAGGCAGTTCAATAGGCTCCTCTCCAGGAATATGGAGAACAGCAATTCTCTTTACAGTAGCCTTGCCTTCTTCAGCCTTTACGTTTGTATTTTTGTCTTCCATCGTATCTCTCTAGTTAGAAACAAAGCGCAGGGTATATACCCAATGCAACTTGTAAATTATAGGGAAAATGTACGGGTTTTGCAATTCTGCATGATTTTTCGTCAGACGGATATGCCATGACGTCCTGTTTCTTCTGTTAAAAAAACTGTGATCTTGGTATAATTATCACTACATTGGAAGGATGCCCGAGGGCATCCGATATTTTTTTATTTGAACTGCAGTATCGCCCTCATGGGCGGTTGACTGCTGTAGGGTAACTGAAATGAATCTTCATGAATATCAGGCCAAGTCCCTGTTTGCGAAATACGGACTTCCTGTTCCGAAGGGGAGCGTGACATCTACTGCTGAGGGTGCCGCAAGATGCTTTGAGGAGATTGCTGTCAACGGTTCGGCAGTTGCAAAATGTCAGATACATGCCGGCGGACGCGGCAAGGCCGGAGGTGTCCAGGTAGTGCGTTCCAAGGATGAGGCCAGAAATTTTGCAACCAGATGGCTGGGTTCCAGTCTTGTAACTTTTCAGACAAATTCCAAGGGACAGCCTGTAAACCGCATACTTTTCGAGGAGTGCCAGAAACCGGTCAGGGAACTGTACCTCGGCGCAACAATCGATCGCAGTATCGGCAGGGTTGTTGTCATGGCATCTACCAAGGGCGGCATGGAGATTGAGAAGGTGGCCGCTGAAACTCCCGAACTCATATTCAGGGAGATCATAGATCCTACCAACGGCGCACAACCGTACCAGGGAAGAGAACTTGCCTTCAGACTCGGACTTACAGGTGACGTATTCAAGCAGTTTGTGTCTCTTTTCATCAGGTTCTGCAGAATCTACCATGAGTGCGACTGTTCACTCATGGAGGTGAATCCTCTGGTTATTACCGATGAGGGAAAACTTCTCTGTCTTGATGCCAAAATGAATGTGGACAACAATGCCCTCTACCGGCAGCCGGAAATCAAGGATATGCGTGATTTCAGTCAGGAGCCGGAGATAGAGGCCAGAGCCATGAGCAACAATCTGAATTACGTTGCTCTGGATGGAAACATCGGCTGCATGGTTAACGGTGCCGGACTTGCCATGGGAACTATGGATCTCATCAAGCTCCATGGCGGCGAGCCAGCCAACTTTCTTGACGTGGGAGGAAGCGCCACCAGGGACAGGGTAGTCAAGGCTTTTGAAATTATTCTTTCAGATACGAAAGTAAAGGTTATTTTTGTCAATATTTTCGGCGGTATTGTTCGCTGTGATCTGATTGCTGAAGGCATCATCGGAGCAGTTGAGGAGGTCGGTTTGAAGATCCCTGTCGTAGTCCGTCTTGAGGGCAACGGTGCTGAGAAGGGGCGTGAGCTTCTGTCAGCCAGCGGTTTTGATATTACAGCCTGCAATGATCTTACCGAGGCTGTAAAGGCGGCGGTTGCGGCAGTTAAGGAGTAGCGGCAAATGAGTATACTGATTAACAAGGATACAAAGGTTATCTGTCAGGGTTTTACAGGATCCCAGGGTACGCTTCATTCCGAGCAGGCAATAGCCTACGGTACAAAGCTCATGGGAGGTGTTACTCCGGGCAAGGGCGGCATGGTACATCTTGATCGTCCCGTGTTCAATACGGTTAGAGAGGCGGTGGATGCAACCGGAGCAACGGCTTCTTCTGTTTTTATTCCGGCTCAGTTCTGCAAGGATGCCATTCTTGAGGCTGTGGATGCCGGTATCAGTCTGATTGTTGTAATAACCGAAGGCATTCCGACCCTTGATATGCTGAATCTCAGGCCTGTACTGAAGGCGTCCGGCGTCAGACTGATCGGACCCAACTGTCCAGGAATCGTGACCTCCGGTGAGTGCAAAATTGGAATCATGCCGGGATATATTCACAAGAAGGGCAGGGTTGGCATAGTTTCAAGATCAGGAACTCTCACCTATGAGGCCATTAAACAGACTACGGACTACGGATATGGTCAGACCACCTGTGTCGGCATAGGAGGAGATCCTATCCCGGGTACTGATTTCATTGACGTTCTGGAGCTTTTCCAGAATGATCCGGAAACCGAAGCGATTGTCATGATTGGTGAAATCGGCGGAAATGCAGAGGAAAGAGCTGCAGAGTATATAAAGGCGCATGTTACAAAGCCTGTGGTTTCTTATATTGCTGGCGTTACCGCACCAAAGGGCAAGCGCATGGGACATGCCGGAGCAATTATTTCCGGAGGAAAGGGAACAGCCAGGGAAAAGTATGCCGCTCTCGATGCCGCAGGTGTCCTTACTGTGAAGTCAATTGCCGATATAGGCAGGGGAGTGCAGGAGGCGACAGGCTGGCAGCGAGGCTGATGGCACAGTCTTCTGCTGATCAGTTTTTGATTTTTTATCATGAAGCGGAGGTGAGTGATCATTCCGCTTTTTTTTCATCTGTGTCTTTTGCTGTTGCGGTATGTTGCATATCTTCGTTAAACTCCCGGATATAACGTGACGTACAGGAATTAACCGGGAGCGTGGGTGCAGAATGACTGCTACTTTTTCCTTCTGAAGTCGGTGCCCTCGTAAATTCTTACGGGATTTCCCCTCTGGAGCTGGTAGTGTACGATCCATGCACTGTTTTTCTGACTGGCCGCGGCATCTTTCTGGCACTGATTCAGGAGCATATTCAGTTTTCTCATGGCATCTCTGCGGTTGAGTTCCTGTGTCCTTTCCGCAGTGGAGGTGACAACTATCCCTGTCGGTATATGTGTCAGTCTGACGCCGGTTTCAACCTTGTTGACATTCTGACCTCCGTTTCCTCCCGCATGAAATCTTTCAAAACGGATATCTCCTTCCGTCTGTATCTTTTCCATTTCCGGAATGATATGGACGTCTATAAACCAGTTTTTTCTTTTATGGTGCGGTCTGAAGGTGCTCTGACAGATCCACTGCACGCTGCCCTCAAGAGCTGAGAGATCCTCGGAAGTTTCAAGCAGGGCGGAGCACAGACAGTTTTTGTACTGCCCGGCTCTGGATTCTACAAGAGTAAGGCTGCTGTATTCCTTCATAATGCTTTCAGTGAATTTTGCAACTGCCATTTCGCATTCTGCCGGTCCCTGGCCGGAACTGATCTGTATTAGCATTTTTTTCTGTTCTCCTTTAATCCTCTGAGCCGGCTTTGAAGCAGTACAGAGGTTTCAGAATTTTCTGGATTTTTACTGTGTCTGAAACGGCTTCGATAATGTCGCTGATCCCTCTGTATGCACCGGGTGCCTCATCGAGAGTACCTGAGTTTATGCATCTGGTGTGGATCCCGTTCATCTCATTTCTGAAACTGTTCAGCGTTATATGATTTTTAACCTCGGATCTTTTCAGAATTCTTCCTGAGCCGTGGGGTGCCGAGCAGTTCCAGTCAGTGTTGCCAAGACCGGTTGCGATAATAACCCCGTCCCGCATATTAATCGGAATTGCCACAGTTTCCCCGGATTTTGCAGAGATGGCCCCTTTTCTGATCATGGTAGCTCCGAATGTTTCAATGATTTCCGGATCGAAATCGATGTAGTTATGACTGCATGATGTCAGTAATTCACCCTTCCACTTCATGCCCTTCATTATTTCGCTCATTATGATTTCCCGGTTGAGAGCTGCAAAGTTCTGGGTTACCGCCATGTCGTTCAGATACTCCTGCTGCAGATTTCCTTCAATCCATGTAAGTTCATAGGGAACTTCAATGCCGACGGACTTCAGCTGTTTCTGACCGGCGGTCATATAATGATCGAACACCTCCTTTCCCAGATGTCTGCTTCCGGTATGCACGGTAAGAAACATTTCTTCCTCGCATTCATCGATTTCGATGAAGTGATTTCCTCCGCCGAGAGTTCCGAGAGACAGATCTGCCTTCTGTCTGCGAATGTGTTCTGAACATGCAAGATCGGAATATCCGAAGCTGCCGGCAAATACTGAAATTTTCTTTCTCAGTGCCGGACCACCCGGGATCTGATCGCGGATCACGGTATCCAGTCTGTTCCAGTCAGGTTTACCTTTGGTTATGCGCATTATGCTGATCCCGCAACCTATATCAATTCCTACAAGTACCGGCATGATTAATTTTCCTGCCGTGGCTGTAAAACCTACAGGGCATACCTTGCCTGCATGAACATCCGGCATTATGCGGATCCTGGATTTCTGGAGAGCGTTCATGCTGCAGAGATTTTCCAGCTGACTTACGGCATAACTGTCAATCTCGGTATCGGGGTTAGATGTTGTGTATACAACGGCGGTGTTTTTGGTTCCGCTTATCGTTCTCATATGATTACCTTTTGAGTGCTGTAAAACCTGCAGTGAAGACGTGAAAGACTTCAGCCACAGTAAAGACAAAAAGACCTGCGGTGCAGAGGTATTACAGAAAATATAAATAACGGAAAAATTAGAGATGACAGGCGGTCACAGGGGAAGGAGATATATTCAGTTCTGTTACCGGTATCAGGAGCGTACAAAACTCAGAGACTAAAGAGAATCTCCCTGTCTTCTGATTGCATCAGCTACCAACTTTGGACGGCTGAAACCTTGTGCAGAGTGCTGATATTTTGTTTTTCAGGTAAACAGGTGTGAATTTATAACTTTCCTTCTGCTGACAGTCTGTTAGTGGATGAAGTAGTGATGAGCATATTATTCCCTCCTGCAGTGACAAAAAACATCTGATTCTTTAAACTTGATTGATTCTACTATGTAATAATCAGTTTTACAACGCTTTTTGAACAGTGTATGTGAATGTGGCGGTCGAATGCCATGTCGGATAACAGGTGACATGATGATTTTGAACAGGTGCAGAAATCATGAAGATATCGTGTCCTTTTCAGAACTGTGCTTTTTTTCAGCAGAAGTCGTTTTATCATGTTGGAGGTCAGAAAATGATAAGATAAGATTGGTGATAGCTGATTTCGTGGTGAAGTTATGATAATTGTTCGATATAACAGGCGTGCTCTGTGCGCCGGTGATGATGTGTACAATGGCGTCTACAAAATAGAAATGCCTGACGATGCGGTACTCAGGGATCTGGTAGATGTGGTTCTGCACGGAGGAAAAGGTAATACATGGCCTCTTGTACACAATCATGATGGCTGGCTCTTACATTCAAATGCTGGCAACATTGCTTATGTTTCAGGT
>CADBNP010000253.1 GCA_902796095.1 uncultured Aeromonadales bacterium
CACTGAAAATAGCAGACAGATTCAATATAAAGCTGGGTCTGGACGAACTGCTGAGGCAGTTCAGCATTTCAGATGTACCGGAGAAAGATCTTGGAGCCATTGTAATCAAACCCATGCTCACCGGTTCCCTGGAAAAATGCGAAGAAATCATAACCCGGGCAGCTGATCGCAATCTTTATGTAACAATAGCCTCTTCCTATGAAAGGATACTCGGTCTCGGGCTCCTTTCGTCATGGTCACGGGAAATCAGACAGAAAAACGGAGAACATATTCTTCTCGGTCTGGATACAGAAAAAATTTTTCTGTAGTCAGCACAAACTTTCGTGAACCATTTTTTATCATTGCGGCAATGCAGCAAAAATGGATCCGGCTCCCGCTGTTGACATAACAGATAATTGGGGTAACAATTACCCCGGATGAGCAGTTGATCGGTTGCACAGTATCTCCTGACAGATCCGCCGGCGATCTTACTTAAAGTATCTGACTGTCTGCATAAAGAAAATGCTTCAAACAGCGGGACGTGTGCTTTTTGATTTAAACATGCTGTTCCCGTGCAAAGTCTTTACCGCTTTGCTTTTTTACATTTATACTGCTGAGTTTGCTTCAATCCGTATATGACTGAGATCCTGCCCAACTTTATCAGGAAGTTTACCTGTTCAGACATTCCGGCTGAAATTCGAAGTCCGGTGGAATTCTACGCTGCAACTGCACCTGACAGTCCGGCCGTTCTTTCAGCAGATCTGAAAATAACCTACAGTGATCTGTACAGACTGATACTGTCAAACATCAGCAGACTGAATAAAGTAAAGACAGCACCTGTAACACTGCTTGCTGTATCGGACAATGTACCTGAGCTTCTTGTGCTGATCTGGTCATGTTTTCACGCAAACATTACCATATGTCCGATTAATCCGAAGTTTCCGCCGGAAAAGATAAACGAAATAGCGGTAAAAATTGCCGCATCTCACATATGGATAAATTTATCGGATGAAAGAGCTGAGCTTATAAGAAAGGAACTCAGGTCAGTTCCCGAAATCATGTTTAATCCTCTTGACTGTGCTGATGACAGCACGAAAACTCCGTGGAAAAGCATCCGTCTCAATACGGCAGGACCGGCAAATCTGATCCTGACATCAGGCAGCAGCGGAACACCAAAGGCTGCGTGCCACTGTATCGCCAATCACCTGGCCAATGCAGATGACGGATACAGTCTCAAATCAACAGATCGCTATCTGCAGTCCCTGCCCCTTTTTCATATAGGTGGACTTGCCATATCCTTCAGATGCTTCACGGCAGGTGCAGCTGTTGTATTCCCGTCAAGCAGCAGAGAAATTGAAGATACTGTAAAAAATTTTAAGATCACCCACCTTTCTCTGGTACCGACCCAGCTTTTCAGAATGCTGAAAAACGGCTTTGATTTCAGCAGCACGTCCGTCACCAGAGTAATGCTCGGTGGCGGAGTGATAACAAAGGATCTGCTCAGATCATGCTTAAACAACGGTATCTGTCCGTTTGTAAGTTACGGACTGACTGAAATGAGTTCCCAGGTATGCACCCGTCAAATCAGAAATGAGGATGATATTGAAAATCTGCATGCCGGACCTGCATTAAAAAACAGGGAGCTCAAAATAGAAAACAACGAAATTCTGGTACGGGGAAAAACTCTTTTTCTCGGATATTATGACAGGGGAACTCTCACAGCAAAAGTTGACAGCGAAGGATTTTTCCACACCGGTGACTGCGGATACCTGAGCAGCGGAAATCTTTATGTAACAGGAAGAAAGGACAATCAGTTCATATCCGGAGGTGAAAATATACAGCCTGAAAATATTGAAAAAGTTATATGTGAAATCACCGGATCACCCAGGGCTGTTGTTACAGGTATAAAAGATCCGGAATGGGGAGAAATAGCCGTTGCGGTTGTTGACGGTCCTACCGAAGGGCTGAAGGACAAACTAAAAAAGTATCTTCCTCCCCATGAAGTTCCCAAAATATATATTCCATGGCCCGACAGTTCAGAACAGACGCTGAAGATCCAGAGAAAGGCAGTCTGCGAGTATGCCAGTGCATTCATTGAAAGGAAGAAGAATGATCGCTGAAGATATCGCTCTGCTCGTCAGTGAAATACAAAAAGATCCTGATAACAAGAGATATGAGAAAACTGTCATACTGGACAGGCAGATCTTCAATCCGCAGAATTTTTTTATCAGCAGCAGTCTTTTTCCCAAAATTTTTTTCAAAAGAAAAAATTCAGATGAAAAAATATTCGCCCTTGGAATGCTGCCCTGCCGCCTGTCTCCTGATGACAGTTTCAGACCATCTGTAATTTTCAGAGGACTTCCATTTCCTGATGCCAAAACAGAAAACGAGTGGTCAGTATTTCCGGAGGAGATAGACTCATATGCATTGATTCTAATCAGAGATTCCGGGAATGAAATCAGTCTGACAGTATGCAATGAAGCCATGACCGATGATGAACGTCAGCAGAACTCCATAAAAGCAGTTGCTGCCCTCCGGGAAATAATCGGAAAGCGGCACTTCAGAATACCGTCATCAGATCCGGAAATACTGTATTCCGACAGGATAACCTGCATTCCGGCACATGACGAATATAAAAAAAATTTTGAAGAGTTAAAAAATTTTTTCTTCTGTTCTCCGGACAACAAGGTGGTACTGGCACGAAGATGCCTCTGCAATACCGGCATCACCCAGTCTCAGATCATGAAGGTAATTTCAGGATCAGAAAACCCTGACTATGCATATCTCATTGCACCGGACTCTTGCTCATGCTACGCGGGATTCTCCCCCGAAACACTACTGAAAAAATCCGGGAAAAAAATCAGTACCGAAGCTCTGGCCGGAACTGTCAGCGTAAATACAGACAATGCATCCCATCTCCTGCAGAGCAGCGTCAAGGACAATCACGAAAACATGATTGTAAGCGACTGGATCGTTTCCCGTCTTGCACCGCTGTGCTCCAATATTGCAGTCTCTGATCCGGAAATAATCACCTCCGGAGAATTGCTTCACATCAGAAGATCCGTTACAGGGGAACTTCTTGATGAAACAGAGGATAAGGAAATACTGAAGGCAATCCACCCTACTCCGGCAATGGCAGGAACACCGCTGAACGAAGCACTGAAACTGATTGGGAAATATGAGAAATTCTCAAGAGGCTGGTATGCCGGAACTCTTGGAATTGAAGAAAAAAATTTTTCTGACTACTGTGTTCTGATCCGTGGCATTCTTCTTAACTCAGGCAGTTTGCATATTTACACAGGTTCCGGTCTGATATGCAGCTCGGAATGCACCAGAGAATGGGCGGAACTCAATGCAAAATTCCGCAGTACGGTCGGTGCTTTCGGATTTAAAATCTCAGATCAGAAATCGGAGGAGCGAAATGAATATAAATAACGTCTGGGCAGAAATTCTGATTGAAGAAATGTACCGCCACGGGATCACGCATTTTTTTATTGCCCCAGGATCAAGAAGTGCACCTCTCACTCTTGCCTGTGCCTCCAATCCCAGAATTAAGACCCGCATACACTTTGATGAGCGCGGACTCTGCTACTTTGCTCTCGGTTATGTAAAGGCTTCAAAAACGCCGGCCGCGATTATTACAACATCAGGCACCGCCGTGGCAAATCTTCTTCCCGCAGTGGCAGAGGCATTCCTTACTCACATACCGCTGATCCTTCTTACCGCCGACCGTCCCCAGGAGCTTATAGACTGCGGTGCCAACCAGGCTATAAGACAGCCAGAAATTTTTAAGGATTTTACGGCTTTTCACTGCAGCCTTGCTGAACCGGATGATGGAATAAATCCAAAATACGTACAGGAGACAGCAACAAAAATAATCAGAAAGGCTCTTTCAGCCGGACTGCCGGTGCACTTAAACTGTCCTTTTGCCGAACCGCTGTACACGAACCAGGGATCTGAACCGTCAGATGAAATTATCAGTTATCTTAACAGCTATAGAAACAGTTCTGAAACGGCAGTAAAGGAAACGGCGATAACCAGATACTCCAGTCCTGACCTTTCAGCTGCAGAAACAGAAAGGTTTCAAAACCCTGGAATTATAATGGCAGGCAGTCTGGACAGCAGGGAAAAAGCGGAGGCAGTAATAAAAATTGCAGAATTTCTGAACTGGCCGATATACCCGGATCCCCAGTCCCAGC
>CADBNP010000254.1 GCA_902796095.1 uncultured Aeromonadales bacterium
TAATCCCCAGGAGAGAGCATGTTATATTCATCAAAGCCATTCAATGCTGATTGGGAATTGTATTTTTTGATTGGCAGAATACCGGTAAGATATGCGAGCGAAAAGCAGGCTTTGCCGCCATCAGATTTAAACAGATTTTTTAACAGTTTTATGAATTTCTTCTGCAAAACCTCGTCATCACGGTATTCACGATATACCAGATCCCATTCATCCATAATGAAAATGAATCTGGTATTCAAATCCTCAGTAATTGCCAGTAAAGTTTTCAGAAGCCCTGTATTTCCAATCTGATGCTTCTCGATACACCCTGAAAATTCAGTACTTGATTTTAATTCACTGATGACTGAATACTCAAAAAAATCAGTCAGATCATTAACACCTTCCTCTTTCTGTTTCTGACGGGAATACTCGTCAAACAGTCCGTCAATGGTATTCATATCAATGTAAATGACATCGTATTTATTAAGATGTTCAGCATAACTGGCTTTTTCTGCAATATACAGACCGTCAAATATTTTTTTGCCTGCATACCCCCTGGAATAATAAGCCAAAAGCATATGAGCCGTTACGGTCTTTCCGAATCTGCGGGGACGGGTCACAGCAAAAAAACGCTTATCGGCGTTGATTTTTGCAGACAGTTCTTCTATAAAATCCGTTTTATCTGCAAAAATGTCTTTATCTCTGGAATTAACCAGTCTCACAAAACTGTTTTCTCCGGTCGGATTCAGAATACTTCCCATGATTTTAACCTCCCTGGGCTTCAGTCTCATAACATCCCGTACTCAGGATCATCAGTTGCCATTTTACCACGGCTATGAAATGTTAATCGTGATACAACCCTGCCATAAAGTTCCTACAATAAAAAGCTGTATAAATACTACTAACCTCATCTTAACAGCAAATACAGTCTGCTCCTTTCGAAACAAGCACTTTCTCACGTTTAACCCAGACGCCTGAAACCTTCGAAAAAAATCAGAATAACAGACTATCCCTGTCAGAATCATCTCGCAGCTTTATGATGACTATCAGAATCAGTATCTGCATACAGCACTGTCATCACCAATATTTATCATTACATCCACAGGATCTTCATCCGGAAGCTCAGATCAGAAATGACTGTCATCAGTATTTCATGCTGAAAACCAATAAAAGCTGAACAGGATCACCCTTTTGATAAACGAAGTTCCTCCCCACAGTCTGTTTCTGCTGAATAACAACAGTACCAGAACATGAACGGGAACACCTGGTACATCAGAAAGGACTGCAGAATCTGAAACAGAACAATATCATCTGTCTCTGCCATGCTGATATTCGTCAGAACACAATAATAACAACAAAAGAACAGCGCCAGATTTACAGATAACACCATGCCTTCAAATTCATCAGACAGATAAAACTGTATTTACATCACAAATATCAACAATTGCAAAAAATTAACTTTTAAATTTGTTTTACAAAGCATAAAATCGACTCTCTCTCACCTGTACATGGTAAAACTGTACCTTTTAAACTAATTGTCAGAATTTTAGGAAAGATATGAACAGATTAACATTACTGCCAATATATGCAGCAGTTTTATTGTCCGGTTGCTCTACCATATTTACCGGAAACACACAGTATGTTGAGGTCAGGACTCATAATGATATAGTTGATCAGAAACTTGATAATGTTGTCAAATTTGATGTCATCTCTGATCGGGACAGAAGAAAACACAAAGACATGGCCGCCGGCGAACAGTTCAGTGTTCACAGAACAGGGGATCCGATTGCGGTAAAGATTATCGAAAGTGAATGCATTCTGCCTACCGAGGAAAAATTCGATTCATCTATTCATCCTGCAGTCATACTTGATGTTCTCATGACAAGTCTTCTGAGTACATCCATCGATTCCTCGACAGGAGCTCTCTGGCAGTATGACGATACCCTGTATGTAACTCCTAAGGTAAAGGATACTCCTGAATGCCAGAAATGGCTGAATGAACAGGTGGCAAAGATGGATCCGAACGTACTGTCCAGCCAGACCACCAAACGTCCGGAAACAGATAAACAGTATCTGTTTGATACAGAAGCAGATTCTGTAGTGCATCCAAGCGGTTATGAGAAAAAATTCAAAAAGAAGTGATGCAAATTGCCAGGTTTGTAAGATCCTCCACTGATGCGGGTTTCAAAACCCGCATTTTCAGGCTCTCCATAAAAGACTGCCCTGATTTTTTGACCAGCACTCCTTAGACAAGATTTTGTGAACAGCATCTACGCAAGTGGATTTTTTCGGATCCGTTAAATTAAGAGCTCAGTTTACCTGATTACAGGATATCAGTTTGTCAGAATATCTGTCTTCTGTTCATTTGCCATTTTATGCTGACGTGTGAAAGAGCCACAGACTCACACCAGGCTGTCTGATAACCTGCTCTTCATCAGGTAAATGCAAAGCATGTCACGTCAGGTAAAAAAGGATCATCAGAAAACAGCATAACAGGTCGTCAGGAAAAACAAAAACGGTATATCAGAATACAGCAGAACGAATAGTCTGAAAGCAGCCAACAGAGTCATCAAAACGATGCTTCACAAAACAGCAGAACGCAGGAAACAAAAACAAAAGGAACATCATGTAAAAGAAGAACCGGGTACCAGAAAACAGCAGAACGAATCGTCAGCTAAATCCTAAAAGGTGTATCAGAAAACAGAAAAATGATGTATCAGAAAATGAATCGGTGTCCGGCGAATCAGGATAATTCAAAGAATACGGATGATGATAATCATTCTTTTGATTGTATCTTCTCCTGACAGCTCATTTCATCATATCTTATTCAGCCATCCTTACCGGGAGTCAGTATTTTGAGTTTTATGTCCAGGATCTTTTCAGCTTTAATTTTTTTCGCAACTCTGACAGGATTAGCATTCCCCTGCACTTCAGCTCACGCTGCGGCATATGCAGATCTGTCACCTGATTTCCGGAAAACCTGGGAGGCTCTGCTCCATTACAGTTCAGAAATCAGCCTGATAGATCCCGGCAGTACATTTTTTCTGAGCAGAAACGGATGGCATGATCCTGCAGCAGAACTTCTGGCAACAATTGATTACTTACAGAAGAATCCGGATGGCATGTGCAGCTACCCTGCCCGCTTTTATCTCATATACGGACATCAGCCGGACAAAAATAAATGCACCGAATTTCTTGAATACTCAAAACATATCAACATGGAAAATCTGTCGGTGGTATTTGCGTCAGAAGATGAGACGTCACCGGTTTCCAGTATGGGTCATGTTTTTCTTATGACAGGAGGAAAGGATGCAAACGGGATCTACAAAAGACACAGCTTCGGTTTTGTGGCAGATTCCTCCTCATCATCCCTGCTGATGCAGTTTCTTACAGATTCAATTGAAGGCAGATATACACTGGCTCCATACGACAATACTGTTCATCAGTACATATCGGAAGAACACAGATCACTTTGGGAATATTCAATAAACCTGGATCCTGAAGCAAGACAGATCCTTTTTCTCCATATGTTTGAACTGAAAACTCATAAAATCAGATATTCTTTTTTTACCCACAACTGTGCCTCGGGTCTGAACCGCATTCTTGCAGCGGCAGATCCTGAACTTGATTTCGGAAAAACCGGATGGTACATAACACCGGTTGAATACATAAAGCATATCAAAGCGACAGGAAGAACTGACAATATTACATTGCGTCCTTCCTCCACAGACAAATACTACATGAAAGAAGAGCTGCCCGTAGATCCGGCAGAAGCTCCTCCTGCATCCAGACTGACTCTTGGCTATCAGTACAGCAGTCTGAACAGGAACAGCTTAACTGCAGACTTTATGCTGCTTTACAGCGATCTGAATGAAGATCTCTGGTACACGTCAAAGACAAATGAATTTCAGTTTCTGAAAATTTCCGGAGCAATAAACAGTTCGAAAGCATATATTTCAGAAATCAAAATTCTGGACATCAGATCTCTGCCAAATCTGCTGGCCGAGAATTTCAAAATCAATTTCGGAATTGAGCTTCACGGTAACATTAACAGTGAACACACACAGCTTTATCCTGACATTCATGCCGGAACCGGATTTTCCCTGCTCGCAAGCGGATTCATACCATTTGCGGAAATCAGTACTGGAGTTCACATCAATCACAGCGGTCTGAATCCATACATTACCGGAGAAGCCGGATTTATGATTAAAACCCTGAATATGGGAAAGCTGACCTTATCCACAAAATTTCCTGTCAGCAGAACAGGAGAATACCGGGGATATAAAAACGAAACAGGTCTGATTTATTCAAAAAGAATCAGTGACAGCTTATGGTTAAGGATTGACGGAAAATATTATCAAACAAGAAAAGGAAAAAATCTATGCAGCATTTCATCTGGATTTTCCTACAGGTTCTAACAGAGTTGCACTGTCAGAAGCTTGCTGAATTCGTGTCAGAATAACTGTCCCCTACCGGAAGTACAGATGCCTGAATCGAAGAAAGAAAACGCCGGGCGTGATAGAAAGCGAGCATACAGAAATAACACATGGCAGAAACTGCCGAAACTACGATAAA
>CADBNP010000255.1 GCA_902796095.1 uncultured Aeromonadales bacterium
GCCAAACCGTCTCGGACGCAGAAGAACGGGATACGGTGTCATGCCTTCATCATCAAGTGATTTAATCATTCCGCTTTTGTCTGCAAAGGCACGATTACGAAGTTTAAAATTTTCATATGCTACCACTCCGTAAGGGGAATTTAACAATTTAACTTCAGTCTCTGACATAACGGATCCTTTGTTCCAAATTCATATCCGGCATTTTGTGCTTTATAAACGTATGTGTATAATCGATGGTTATCATGTGCCCGATATCTGCGATTCACAATACTTTCTCTTCAGATGTTAAAGGTTCTCGCTACAAATAGCAACTTTTATGGAATTCCAAGGTGAGGGAGGCATGAGTTTTTTAAGTGGTGGTGTGCTATTTTGGCATTAGTGCTGCACACTCGACCTGACGGACTAAACCCGGTGCTTATGATTTTTCGTTACCAATGCAACGAGAACTGCTGTCAGGTCGGTACGCTGGTGTATATATCAGACATAGTCGGTACGGTGTCATTGTAAACTGTGTGTTCTCTGCTGATCTGAATTTGAGAATTCTGCATATCTTAATTTCAAAAATTATGATCTCAGCACCATATTTTTTTCTCTTAAGTCTTTAATGTAGTCTAATGGATTACTTTGTTCAGATGTATGTGATCCTTTGACTGGTATCTTATTCAGATCTGCTTTTTCCTGGTTCTGATTTCTTAAGAATTAAATTTTCATCTTCTGTTTGTTTTGCTTAATTTGAGAATTCCGGGAAAAAGTTCAGCACTGAATATGCTTTCAGCTTGGTAAGGATTATTCTATGCCGGATTTTGACAGATTGGATGCTGTATCAGGTGATGAGCCGGATGACTGTTCATCCGGAACTGTCGCGTTTTCCTCTGCCGGCAGTTTTATAATCCGCAATCCGTTTCGTATACTCGGGGTTTATGCCAGCAGTCCGGTCAGGGATCGTGAGGCGAATAAAAGTAAAATCAATGCATTTGCCAGGGTTTCAAAAACAATAGATTTTCCAGCCGATTTCAGCAGGATTTTCGGACCGGTCGACAGAACCGGAGATGCTGTTGCCATGGCCATATCATCTCTTGCAACTCCGTCAGGTCTCATCAAAGCCGCCCAGTTCTGGTTTGTGGATGCTTCACATCCCGACAGGATAGCCTTCAGGCATCTTGCTGAAGAAAATATCCGGGAGGCAAAGGCAATCTGGTCCCGGGTCGCCGATATGTCGGCGTGTCAGAATATGACAGTACTTGAACTTGCTTCCGGAAATCTTGGAGCTGCCGCCGGATGGGCAGACCGTCTGTACAGTTCATTTCCGGACCTGTTTGTTCAGAAAATATGCGGAGATACGGTCAGGTTTTCCAGACGTGATCTTATTCTTTCATTTCTGGATACCTGCGCTCCCGGCAGCAGTGCGGCTGCCGTGCTGAAGGATCTGCCTTCATCCTGGGTGGAGTATGTCGCAGAGAAAGCGGTGCCGGAAATTGCAGAGCAGATAAAAAGTCTTGTTTCAGGACTGATGTCACGCTCAGAAGACTGGAAGGACTGCAGAGCGGCACTTGATGATTTCTTCAGAAAACTTGATCCTCTTTTAACCAGACTGTGCCAGATATATCCGGCTGACAGTCTGAAGGTTACTTCAATTACTGATGCAGCAACTGATGCGGCAAGAAAGGTCTGTGTCGCCTGGTTTAACGGAGCGGACTCGCCACGGGAGGCTGTCGTGATCCTGGATTATGCCAGAAGGATCCTGTCAGTTCCGGCCGGTAAGATCTCAAGGAGCAGAACAGAGGATAACATCCGCCAGCTGGAAGAGAGAATTCAGACTCTGCCTCCTGAAGAGGTGGAATGCGAGTACAGTTCACTTCTTAACATTCTCAGGCAGTATGATGCCGGTATCAAAACTGATGACAGAATTATCCGTTTGATCGGTGAATCATATCCCTTTCTTTCTGCGATTAAGCAAAAATGCGGAGACCGAAGTTCCTTTTATATAAAACTCTCAGATCAGGTTGCCGTAAGGGTGATGAACTATATAAACGCTACGTATACGGAACAGCTGCTTTATGAGATTGATATGCTCAATTTGCATATACCAGGTGATTACGGCTTTGATGCTCAGCGAAGAAAGGTACTCGGTATTGTAGGAGCTGCCGAGTCCATATTCAGATCCATGTACGGGAAGGTCGATATCAGCAGTGATCTGGCAGAGACTTTCAACACACTGAAGTTCGGTTTTGATGCTGTGGCATCGGCAGCTGATATCAGTTACCCCCGGGGTATTCCTTCTCTGATCATAGTGAGCGGAAATGTATCTTCGCAAGGATCCTGTGTTTCCGCTGCCGGCGGATCTTATTCTCCGGGAGCTTCCGGATCCTCCGGCGGGGGATGCTTCAGTTGTATTCTCTTTTTAGTGGTACTGACTGCCGGCATTCGGATGCTGTGGTCGGTGTTTGTTTAGATTTTCTGTTTTTTCTTTGGAGCCCTGTATGAAACAGACAGTTAAATTTGCTATAGGTTTGAGTGCCATTCTGATTTCTGATCTATGTTTTGCCCTGAACAGTGAACCCCTCGCTGATCACAGTCAGATAACTGTTCCTGCATCTCCGCTGGAAAGACCTCATGTTCTAAGTGCAGCGGAACGGGATATAATTTTTCCGGGTGGTGTTTTTGGAAAAATACGTGCAGTCTCCGATGAGCCGATGTCCCAGGCAATGCTTGGTCAGATGGCATCAAAAATTTCGGTTCTGGAAACACAGAACAGAACTCTTCTTGAAACTGTATCCAGACTGGAGCAGCAGATCAGAAACTATGAAGATAAATTTCAGCTGAATAAATCCGGGTATTCTGATTTTGAACAGCAGCTTCTTGCCCTGACCAAATCTGTCCAGAGCAGCAGCCGGGATGTTGCCGTGTTAAAAAAGGACAGTCGGAATCTCAGAGATAATTTTGATGAAGGCATCAGAGAACTGAAGCAGAATCTTAAGGATTTCAAATCCGTTTATGCCGTAGAAAAATCTGAAAGACTTAGGGCAATAAAAGCCCTGGAGAATTCCCTGTCAGAGAATCTCACCACTGGCGAAATGCGGCATCTTGAGGATTCCCGGATGTTTGATCGTCTGTCTCTGAGTATCGTGATTATTTCTCTCGGATATGTTTTTGTTTTCCTGGTATTTATCGTCTTCTTCTCCGGTAAGTTCAGAAAGCAGGGAGATCTGAATGATGAGTTCAGATATCAGATTGACAGATTATCCGCCGATCGTGATCCTTCTGACTCAGATCTGGCATCTCTGAATGAACGTCTGCTTAACATGATGGAAAAGGGCGGTGTGGTTTCACCTGACAGTGATGAAACATCTGCGGTTCTTGAGGTGGCGGATGAAATAGCCAGGATCCAGACAAATCTGTTCCGCATGGATAAAAGTGTCAAAGGCTATAAACAGCTGGAGCGTGCCGCGGAGCGCATGGTTGAGATTTTCGGGGCGAGAGGATATGAAATCCGCAATCTCATTGGTACCGAGTACTCTGAAAATCTCAAGTGCTCGGCCAGCTTCACTGAGGATGACAGCATTGAGGACGGAAAACAGATTATAACCGGGGTCAAAAAAGCCATGGTTATCTACAACGGTAAAATGATCCAGACTCCGGAAATTACCGTCAGCTCAAGGGGAGCGTAAGGTACATGCCTCATTCGAAAATTGATTACGGAATAGATCTTGGCACCACAAATTCCTCTGTCTGCAGAATGGAGCATGGCGTAGTTGCCATTATGAAATCCGATACACTGGCCGATACCACACCATCCTGTGTTTCCATTAACCGAAAGAATATGCTTAAGGTTGGAACGACTGCAAGAAACAACATGCAGCAGGAGTTCAGGGCAAGACTGAGTGACAGTTACTCAAGAAAGTTTGATGCCTTTGTGGAATTCAAACGGACTATGGGTACCGATCATCAGTATGAAAGTCAGTTTGCGGGCAGAAACTTCTCTTCCGAGGAGCTTTCGGCGGAGGTGCTGAAAACTTTGAAATCATATGTTACGGATGAGGATTTTTCTTCAGTTGTAATTACCGTTCCGGCAAAGTTTACGGTTAATCAGAAGAATGCGACTATCGAGGCCGCCAGAATGGCGGGCTTCAGACAGTGTGAGCTGCTGCAGGAGCCCGTTGCCGCCGCCATGGCATACGGCATAAGAAATACAGATCGGGATGGCATCTGGCTGGTGTTTGATTTTGGCGGCGGAACCTTTGATGCCGCTCTTCTCAGAGCCGAGGACGGCATACTTCAGGTATTCGATACCGAGGGAGACAACTACCTTGGCGGAAAGGATCTGGATTATGCCATTGTTGACGGTATTCTTCTTCCATATCTGAAAGAGAATTATTCTTTTACCGACGGCGTCAGATTGAATAAATTCCGGGATGCTCTCAAGAGTGTGGCGGAGGAGATCAAGAATCAGCTTTCGCTTAAAACAAGGGAGGATGTTCTTACCGATCCGGGAGAATTCGGCACGGATGATGACGGCGAGGATGTGGAGATAGATCTTGCAGTCAGCAGAGAGCAGATTGAGAGGTGCATGGAGCCGGTTTTTCAGAAGGCTGTTGATATCTGCAGAAACCTGCTGAGCCGCAACAATATTGACGGAGGGAGGATCAGCAGTATTATCCTGGTGGGCGGTCCTACAAAATGTCCGATTATCAGAAGAATGCTGACGGAGCAGATTTCAAAAAATGTGGACTGCAGCATTGATCCCATGACTCCTGTTGCTGTTGGTGCAGCGCTTTATGCTTCAACCATAGATCTGGATCCTTCAATCCTTTCTGAAGCTGCCTCGGCATCTGTATCCGGGGTTGACGAAAAAGCACCGGTAAACCTTAATCTCGGCTATGAATCCACAAGTATCGAAGATCGTGAATGGGTGACCCTGGCAATAAATGAAAAGGAGTCGGGGCATGACAGGCTCCAGGTTGAAATCATAAGCAGTGATGAAACATGGTCCACCGGACGGCAGAGCATTGATCATGTTGGCAATGTGTTTGAGGTGGAGCTTATGAAGAAGGGCAAACCAAATGCCTTTGAAATCAGAGCCTTCAGTGATACCGGCACAAGAATATCAGTTTTCCCTGACACCTTCACGATTATTCACGGAACCAGAATAGGTGCCGCTCCCCTTCCGTACAACATTGCCATTGCTGTATATGACGGTGAACTGCATACAGGTGTAATCAGAACAATACCTGGACTTGAGAAAAACAGGACTCTTCCTGCACACGGTGAAATATCAGGACTGCGGACTACAAGTGAGCTCCGCATCGGCAATCCGGAGGACAACGTCAAAATCCCGATATACCAGGTGGACGGACTGGACAGTGACGGTTCCCGTGCAAAGCTTTATGAATATGTTGGGGATGTCCTTGTTCTCGGCTCTGATGTGGATATTTATATTCCTTCGGACACTCCGGTGACTCTGAAGATCAGAGTTGATACCTCTGAAATGATGAGGATGGAAGTCAGCTTTACTGATTATGATCTGACGGTGGAAAAGGAGCTGAATTCAGGCAAGAGACAGAAGGAAGCCGATGCCGTAGAGCAGATTAACGGTTTCATCCGTGAATCAAAAACGTCTCTTGATGAGCTGGAACTGGCCGGTGTGGAGGTTTCATCTCTCAGATCCTCTCTTGATCGCGTAATTTCTGACAGCAGGATCAATCAGGAGAAGAAAGCCGTTCTTCAGCATATGAAGGAGGTGATGAGGAACATAGAGGCAGTTGAAAAGGAATCCCGCTGGATCAGAGCCAGATATGAACTGGATGACACCATGAGAAGACTGAGACTCATTAACGAAAAGCACGGCAATGAGAAGTCTTCGGAAATGCTGCAGGATCTGGAGAGTCAGGTGGAAAAGGTGTCTGCTGATCAGAATGTCACGGCTGCCAGAATGCTTACTGACGAGGCTCAGTCTCTGATTTTTGAACTTACCTTCTTCTATCAGCTGATCAGACTGGTTCAGGAGCTTCATCAGAATTTTGAAAGTCACAACTGGGAGGACAGGAGAAGAGCAGGGGAACTGATCAACCGTGCTTTGCTGCTTGTCAGGGATGAAAATAATGTCGATGCTCTGCGGCAGATCTGCCTTGAACTTCTGAATCTTCTTCCAAGAGATGAAATTTCTGATACCTGCGGTCTGCTGAAGTAAAATGCGTTATTCGAACATTACAGAGGGTATCTTCATATCAAGACCCAACCGTTTTATAGCCAATGTCGAAATTAACGGGACTGAGACGGCTGTTCATGTCAAGAATACGGGGCGGTGCAGGGAACTTCTGCTTCCCGGCGCCAGGATCTACCTTGAATACTTTCCTGACAGTCAGCACCGCAGGACAGCCTATGATCTGATAGCTGTTGAAAAATGTAACGGCAGACTGATAAATATGGACAGTCAGGTTCCGAATGTGCTGATGAAGGAGTGGCTTTCAAACCAGAACTGCAGTGTGATTAAGCCAGAATATACCTACGGAAAATCTCGTCTTGATTTTTACTTTGAGAAGGATCGTAAACGGTATCTGATGGAGGTCAAGGGATGTACTCTGGAGGTTGACGGGACAGGATATTTTCCTGATGCACCGACCGCAAGGGGGGTGAAACATCTCAGTCATCTGACACAGGCATTGCATGATGCCTGTCATCCTGTGCTTGCTTTTGTAATTCAGATGGACGGCGTGGACAGAGTCCTTCCCAACCGTGCTACAGATCCTGAATTTGCGGATGCTCTGCTGCATGCATATAAGTCCGGGGTTGAAATCTGGTTTATGCAGTGTCATGTGGAGCCTGGTGCCATAGAGATTGTATCCCGAACAGTGTTTGACGGTGATTTTGCAGTTCCCGGCAAAGAGGTGTAGGTTATGGTTTCCGGAATGAGCAGACCGTAAAACAGAATCGTACTGTTAGTGAAACAGGAGGTAAGACATGAATTTTTTATATAAACCGACAGACAAAAAAACTCTTATCAAACTTATTCATAAAACGGATGTGCAGCTTGGACAAATCGACACTTCTCTTATCAAAGATATGAGCGGATTATTTGAAGACTCGGAGAGATCTGATTTTTCAGGACTGGAATACTGGAACACTTCTCAGGTAGTCAACATGTCCAGAATGTTCTCAGGTGCGAAGGCTTTTAACTATCCAATTGGCAACTGGGATACATCTCATGTTACCGACATGAACCGCATGTTTGAATGTGCCGAGAAATTCGATCAGCCAATTGGCAGTTGGGATACTTCCCTGGTTACTGATATGAGCTATATGTTCTCCGGTGCTAAAAATTTTAATCAGCCTATTGGCGAATGGAACACATCACGGGTTACTGATATGAGCTCTATGTTCGAAGGAACCGAGAAATTCAATCAGCCAATTGGCAGTTGGGATACCTCCAGGGTTACTGATATGAACAGCATGTTTAACGGTGCAGAGAAATTTAATCAGCCTCTAGAGAAATGGGATACATCGAATGTTGATGATA
>CADBNP010000256.1 GCA_902796095.1 uncultured Aeromonadales bacterium
AGCACCAGAGAAATGGGCGATGTCATAGTTAAGAATATTCTTGAGGCTTAAAATGGGAAAGACACTCTATCAGAAACTTTATGATTCACACATAGTTCTGGAAGCTCCCGGTGAACTTCCGATTATCTACATTGATCGTCATCTGATGCATGAGGTTACCAGTCCCCAGGCATTTGACGGACTGAGACAGAACGGCAGAAATGTAAGACATCCGGAAAAAACCTGGGCAACAATGGATCACAATGTATCAACCCATTCTGATTCCATAGAAGCCTGCAGCGAACTCGGAAAAATTCAGATGGAAACACTGAAGAAAAACTGCGAGGAATACAGGATCCCGCTGTTCGGTCTCGGTAATTCTCATCAGGGCATTATTCATGTCATGGGACCGGAAATCGGCGCCACAATTCCGGGAGCAACCATGATCTGCGGTGATTCCCACACTGCGACTCACGGAGCTTTTGGTGCACTGGCCTTTGGTGTAGGCACATCCGAAGTAGAGCACGTTCTTGCAACCCAGACCATAAAGCAGGCAAGGCTCAAAAGCATGAAGATTAACGTTACAGGAAAACTTCAGCCCGGTGTCTATCCCAAGGATGTGATACTTGCCATTGCCGCACGTCTCGGAACCGCCGGAGGCACCGGCTATTCGATTGAATTCACAGGTGATGTAATCAGAGACATGAGCATGGAGGGTCGCATGACCGTATGCAATATGGCGATTGAAGTCGGAGCAAAGGTTGGCCTGGTGGCACCTGACGAAACCACAGTAAACTACATCAGAGGAAGGGACTACGCACCAAAAGGGAAAGACTGGGATGAAGCTGTAGCCTACTGGAAAACACTGAATTCCGACAGCGACGCTGAATGGGATGCAACAGTTGAAATTGACGGCAGCACCATAGAGCCGCAGGTCACATGGGGGACAAACCCGGGTCAGGGAGGATCTGTCAATCAGCCTGTACCGGCACCGGAAGACTTTGATGATGAAATACGCAGTCTCTCCTGTAAAAAAGCTCTCGACTATCAGGGATTAAAAGCCCATACAGATCTGAAAGATGTTCCTGTTGATGCCGTGTTCATCGGTTCATGCACCAACGGACGCATCGAAGATTTCAGAGCGGCAGCCGCAATTCTGAAAGATCGTCACATTGCATCCAACATCAGACTGGCTATCGCCGTTCCGGGATCATGTCAGGTAAAGAAACAGGCAGAAGAAGAAGGTCTTGATAAAATCTTTACGGCTGCAGGTTTTGAATGGAGATATGCAGGATGTTCCATGTGTCTTGCCATGAACGACGACAAGCTTCCTGCCGGAATGCGCTGTGCATCAACCTCAAACAGAAATTTCGAAGGAAGACAGGGACGGGGATCAAGAACGCACCTTGTAAGTCCGGCCATGGCGGCCGCAGCGGCTGTTGCCGGTCATTTTGTTGATGTCAGAGAAATGCTGTAAAGGAGAAAACTTATATGCAGGAATTTAAACAGCACACCGGTATTGCGGTTCCTCTAAATGTCGCCAATGTTGATACTGATCAGATTATACCTAAGCAGTTTCTCAGTTCTGTTTCCAGACTCGGTTTCGGAAAGCATGTATTCAACGACTGGAGATATCTTGATGAAAGCGGAACCAGGGATAATCCGGATTTCATACTGAATCAGCCAAGATACAAAAATGCAACCATACTTCTGGCCAGAGAAAATTTCGGCAACGGTTCAAGCCGCGAGCATGCCCCGTGGGCTCTTGCAGATTATGGCTTCAGAGCAATAATCGCACCGTCATTTGCGGATATTTTCTACAACAACTCACTGAACAACGGTCTGCTTCTTGTAAAGCTGAAACCGGAAGAGGTGGATGAGCTGTTCAAACTGGTGGAAGCACACGACGGTCAGACAGTCACTGTAGATCTGGAAAATAAGGAAGTCAGAGCGGAAAATCTGGTATTCAAGTTTGATCTGGATGAATTCCGCAGGTACTGCATCATGAACGGTCTTGATAACATCGGACTTACTCTGAAACATGAAACAGAAATAGCAGACTACGAGAAGCGAAAGTTTCAGTGGCTGTAGGCAAAATACTGTTTGATCAAACAGAATAGCTGTATAACTCTGACTGCATCAGTTCAGTCTGAACTTTCTACAGCAGATCAGAGAAAGAAAAGGCTGGTTCAAAAAATTGCTGATTCCTTCGTAAATCGGAATCGAATCGATAATTTTTTAACACAGCCTTAACTTTTGGTGTTTGAAAATTTATAAAACTGTCTGACACGGTTGTTTCGAAACTTCAGTTTGTTCATCAGTGATGAGTAACCTGTCCGGTCTGAAATAAACAGTCAGCATCAGACATTCTTAAATCAGTCTTTATGCCTGCAGCAGTGATGTTCATGTTCATCATG
>CADBNP010000257.1 GCA_902796095.1 uncultured Aeromonadales bacterium
AATAAGGAAAAATGTCACAGAACCTGAATTCTGTACCAGCCTGACGAGGAATCACTGCAGAAAACATTTGAAGAGCCGGAACCATCAGCAAATATTTTGCATTCCTGACCGAGACCGTTTGTATAAGTCTCCATATAGGAACAGGCAATGCCGTTAAAACACTCGCTTTCATCATCACTCAGAAGAGGATTGGTTCTGACTTCCTGTTCTCCAGTCTGGCGTGCAGCGTTGTCAGCTGCCGGATTAACGGCACACCCTGCAGAAAAGATCATTAGAAATAAAGCAATGCAAGACTGTTTTTTCATAATAATATAGTCTCTAAAGACACAATAACATACCATAAATTCTATAAAAAAGGGCAGCAAAAGTAAACTTGAGCAGTTGTACAGGCTTTCCTGACTGATGCAGAAGATACATTATCATGGAAAAACGTCAGTATTCGGCATAGGGGTTCCGAAAGCGGAAACACCAAAAAGCCTATACAAAATCTGATCTGATTCAACATTCGTCCGAATAAAATTCAGAACCGGCGGATAAATTCTTAACCCGGCATAATCTCAGAATAGAAAAGCCGATATCGGCAGCCGATATCGACTTATACTCACAAAGCATACGCAAAATGCAAATTTGAAATCTGCTATTTGTTCAGAATGTTAAGCATTCTGCGCAGAGGTTCTGCAGCACCCCAGAGCAGCTGATCGCCGACACTGAAGGCACTCAGATACTGACTGCCCATGTTTGTTTTGCGGATCCTTCCAACAGGTACGGAAAGCGTGCCGGTAACCTTGGCTGGAGTAAGCTCTGCAATGGTGGCAGGCTTCTCATTAGGAATAACCTTAACCCACTGATTGTGTGAAGCAATGATGTTCTCAATGGAATCAATGGAAACATCCTTTTTAAGTTTGATAAAGAAGGACTGACTGTGACAGCGAAGAGAACTGATACGTACACAGTTGCCATCAACAGGAACCGTACCCTGGGCAAGACCAAGGATTTTGTTGGTTTCTGCCATTCCCTTCCATTCCTCGCGACTCTGACCGTTAGGCATGGCAACATCTATCCATGGAAGCAGACTTCCGGCAAGAGGCGCACCGAACTGCTCGATAGGATTTTCCTCAGAGCGCATAGTCTTGCGTACAGCAAGTTCAATGTCAAGAATGGATGAATTAGGATCCTTCAGCGCATCTGCAACACAGTTATGAAGAACGCCCATCTGAAGAAGAAGCTCGCGCATGTTGCGGGCACCGGCTCCGGAAGCAGCCTGGTAGGTTGAAGACTGGATCCACTCAACCAGATCCTCCTTGAACAGGCCGGCAAGACCCATAAGCATCAGACTTACGGTACAGTTGCCACCAACATATGTTTTGATCCCCTTGTTCAGAGCATCTTCAATGACCTTTCCGTTAACCGGATCAAGAATGATGATGCTGTCATCCTTCATACGCAGCGTTGAAGCAGCATCAATCCAGTAACCGTTCCACTTCATTTCATCGCGAAGCTTTGAATACACCTTGTTGGTATAATCGCCTCCCTGGCATGAAATGATGATATCCATTGAAGCAAGTGCGTTAAAATCATAGGCATCCAGCAGAACACCGCAGTCACGGCCTGCATAGGAAGGTGCCTTCTCACCTGCCTGGGAAGTGGTAAAAAACACCGGATCAATTCCGGCAAAATCATTTTCTTCAACCATGCGGTTCATCAGTACGGAGCCGACCATTCCGCGCCAGCCAACAAGACCAACTTTCTTCATTGATAATTCCTAAATAACCTAATTTGCATAACATTGACATCCTCCCCAGCCCAAAGGCAGGGGCTCCCTACCAGCTCCCACAGCGAACTGCAGGCTGCTCCCGGTGGGTTCCTGCTGCTGACCGACAATGCGGTTCACTTCACAAGTTCTACGGCTATGCCCTAACCTGATTTGCCGTCATTGGGAAAGACGAATTCTATCTCTGCCACCAAGAAAGTTTATACCTGATTTTATGCATTATACCCACGCCCTGAAGGACGTGATGTTACGGCACAATCAGATAAAATCTCATTAAATACAGTTCCTGCAAAATCACCTTCACCACGGACACGCCTGTTCGCAGTCTACGTCGTGACCTGCCAGCTGCTTTCTTATACTCACTGAAGCAACTCCGACAGACAGCACCGGATTTTTACGAAGTATATATGAAAAAGAATTATTATTCAATTATGAGAAGCAGATCAAATTTACAAAATTAATATTTTTTATTAAAAAGTTTATATTATTAAACAGTTAAACCGTTTTACATTAATTTTTTCAGCAAGTTTTTAATCTCAAGTATGGTATTAACAAAGGGACGGCCGGACCCGAGAATGCAGCAAAGTCCGGCAGACCTTTA
>CADBNP010000258.1 GCA_902796095.1 uncultured Aeromonadales bacterium
ATGTTGGGAAAATTATTTCCAAAAAAGGGTGAAAAATATCCTGAGGTAAGATTTGAAGGTTTTACTGGCGAATGGGAACAGCGTAAGGTTTCCGATATAACTAAATTTCATAAGCAGGGTTTTTACACAACTGAAGCATATGACAACAACAAAAAGTATTATCTTCTGCGAGGAACAGACCTTACAGAAAATAAATTGATTTTAAAAGACACACCTAAAATCAACGCTACCGAAAGAGAATACCAAGCGTTTAGAGTAGAAATAGGTGATTTTCTTATAGTTCGGAGCGGAACTGTTGGTACTTATGGCATTGTGTACGATGATATTCCTGCTATTTTTGGTTCTTATCTGATTGATTTTAGATTTGATACAAAACAAGTTGTAAACGAGTTTTTTGGTTACTTTTATCAGTCCGATTTGTTTAAGAAACAACTTAGCCAGATAGTTCAACGATCTGCTAATACGAATATAAACGCTGAAAATATTAAATCAACATCAATAATGTTACCAACATTGGATGAACAAAAAAGAATCAGCGGTTACCTGAGTAAGTTAGATAACCTTATTACCCTTCATCAGCGTAAGTTAGATCATCTCAAACAGCTAAAGAAAGGTTTTCTACAGCAAATGTTTGTCTGACATAAGGAATATAAAAAATGAGTAATTTCAATTCAATATCTTCACAATTATGGGCAATGGCAAATGAATTGCGCGGAAATATGGATGCTTCCGAGTATAAGAATTATATTCTGGCATTTATGTTTTACAAATACCTTTCGGAACGCCAGGAGCAGTACTTAATTTCTAATAACATAATTGATGTTAAAGATGGGCAAACAGTAAACGATGCCTATAAGGAACAGGCCAGCGGTCCTGATTTAAACGATTACATCGAAGACATTTCAGCAGCACTGGGATATGCT
The DNA here is from genome assembly GCA_902796095.1 of uncultured Aeromonadales bacterium. Classification (GTDB taxonomy): domain Bacteria; phylum Pseudomonadota; class Gammaproteobacteria; order Enterobacterales; family Succinivibrionaceae; genus UBA2804. Next base: position 924 of record CADBNP010000258.1, read on the forward strand.
ATTGCACCGGACGATACATGGGCATCCCTTGTCTCCAAAATTGCAGACAGCCTGGTTAAACCAAGTGATTACCAGACCATATTTACGAATTTCAACGAACAGGCGAAGTTAAATAAAGAGGCAACAAAAAATTTCAGGGAAGTATTCAATGATGTAAATCTTGGTGATTCCAGACTCGGCTCTACAACAAATGACAGAGCCAAATCTTTGAACCGTATTGTCAAGCTGGTGGACGGCGTAAACTATAAGTCAGATGACGGAAAAGATATTCTAGGCGAAATCTATGAATATTTAATCGGACAGTTTGCCGCTTCCGCAGGTAAAAAAGGCGGAGAGTTCTATACCCCGCATGAGGTCTCCAGAATTTTAGCCAAAGTTGTTACGGACAATGTCAAGGAATCTGACAACGCCTTCAGCGTATATGATCCGACCTGCGGATCCGGCTCACTGCTTTTAACTGTTCGAAATGAAGTGCCTGACGGAAACAGAACCGGAGCCGTTAAATTTTATGGTCAGGAACTTAATACCACAACATACAACTTAGCTCGAATGAACTTAATGATGCATGGCGTATCGTTCCAGAATATGTGCTTATCCAATGCCGATACTCTTGAAACAGACTGGCCTGACGGACCTGATGCCAACGGAAAGGATCATCCAAGATCATTTGACGCGGTTGTTGCCAATCCGCCTTACTCAGCACACTGGGACAACAGCGAGTCAAAGCTGAAGGATGCAAGATTTAAGGATTATGGAAAGCTGGCTCCAAAAACGAAGGCTGACTATGCGTTTGTTCTTCACAGTCTATATCATCTGAATGAAGACGGCACCATGGCTATTGTGCTCCCGCATGGAGTTCTATTCCGCGGTGCCGCAGAAGGTGAAATCAGAAGGAACCTGATTGAGCACCCCGCCGGAAACCGTATATATGCAGTTATCGGTCTGCCTTCCAATCTCTTTTACGGAGCCGGTATTCCTACTATCGTAATGGTTTTAAAGAAAAAACGTCCGTCAAAGGATATTCTTTTCATTGACGCTTCCCGCGAATTTGAAAAGGGCAAGAATCAGAACAGATTAACTGATGAAAATATTGAAAAAATCATCAGGGTTTATCATGAAAGAAAGGACGTGCCGAAATATGCCCATCTTGCATCAATAGAAGAAATAAGGGAAAACGACTACAACTTAAACATTCCCCGCTATGTAGACACTTCAGATGAAGAGGAAGTTATAGATCTTGATGAGATAAAAAAGCTGCTTGATCAGGATAAAAAGGAGATAACTGAACTGGAAGCAAAAATTGCGGAAGATTTTAAGCTGTTAGGCATTGAAATTCTGTAAGAAAGAAAGAAACAAACATATATCCTGACCATGCCAGACGGTGCTGAATAAGACGCCGCCTGGCATGACACAAAAAGCGTAATCTGATCTGCTGTCAGCAAAAGAACAACTGATCCTGCAAGGACGTAGAGAACAGTGAAAGAAGGTTCACAGTCATCTGCTTTAACAGGCATGCAATGCCGGCGCCGTTATTAAAAATCCTGAAATTGTTACGCCTGAGCATTATGCCGATACCGTCCCCAACCATTTTGACGTTTACGTTTGCGTTGACATTTAAGGGAAGACGACAAAATAAATCTCGTGTTCCTATCACAGCAGTCCAACCTAAAGTTGATATTTAAGCTGAATCTGTTTAACTTCGGAACGAAGAGAGTATATAAATCACATACATCCGACATGAGATAGCAGTAAATTATATACACGCAGCCTGCCAGGAAAGTGCAAAGATGCCAGACGGGTTTTGAAACAAAGGATTCGTTATGTCAGAAAGTGAAATTACACTGTTAAATTCTCCATACGGCGAAGTTAAGTATGAACTGTTCCGCCAGCTCAGAAGAGCTTATGCAGATAAAAGCGGCATAATCAAGTCCCTGGATGACATCAGCATGACCAGATATCCAGTACTTCTGCGTCCGAGGAGATTTGGGAAGAGTACCTTTGTCCAGATGCTCAGGTGCTTCTACGACATATCATATGCAGACAGATATGAAGAACTGTTTTCCGGAACCAGCATATACGATGAGCATCTGGACAGTCATAATTCGTTTCATGTAATAAACTTCAACTTCTCCGGAGTATCCGGAGATGACAAAGATACATTAATTGACAGTTTTATAATTGCCATTAAAAGAGGAATAACTGATTTTAAAAAACGCTATGCCGATTTTATTTTCGAACCTTCTGAAAGTGAAAAGAAAACACCTTCAGGTTTTATAAAGTCATTTTTTGATGCCTATACACTGTATCCGTCTCAGAAGTCACTTTATCTGATGATTGACGAATATGACAATTTTGCCAACAGCATTCTCTGCCAGGATTTGGAATTCTTCAAAACAATCACCAGTACCGGCGGATTTCTGAAGGATTTTTATGCAGCCATTAAAGAAGGTACTGAAACATGTGTTGCCAAAACTTTCATCACAGGAGTGTCATCAGTATCTCTCGATTCTCTTACCTCAGGATTCA
>CADBNP010000259.1 GCA_902796095.1 uncultured Aeromonadales bacterium
CCTTCAAAAATTCTGAAAGAGATCCATTCTATTCTGGGAAAAAATGAGAACGTCGGCTCCGTCTTCAGCACGCCTTTCTACGCCGTTCTCAGCAGCGTCAAAAATATCTTCTACAGCTGTCAGGCCGCAATCATATCGTGCAGAAACGAACTGCTTAAAAATATGAAAGAAAAAACAAAAAACAGGGCTGAAGAAGCTTTCGAGGAATTAAGTTCGGGGTATGCTCACATTGCAGACGTCATGTTTTCCAGCATACTCGATCTGCTCATAAAAATGGCAGAAGTGCCGGAAGATGAATCTGCAGAAGAAGCACAGGCAGAATAACAGGAAAACAAACTTAACCCGTAACTCGGCGATACAATGATATCTGCACAAAGAGGATATCATTGCAAGTAAAGCAATTTCTGCGGTCTAAGGTCTGCTTCTAAAGTTTTGCGTGCACCACATGATCATGTGCCTGATCAAGAAGAAGTTTTGACTCCCTCATAAACTGGGCTGCATAATCTCCAAAATACTCTCGTGCCTTGAGGAAACTTGATACAAAGGCATCCTTGTCCTGAGAATCGATTATTTTCAGGGATTTTTCTACAAATTCCGAATAATGCCTGATAGTTTCCAGATTGCGGTGAGCTGAAAGAATTATGTCAGCATAAAGATTAGGATCCTGGGCGAACAGACGGCCTACCATCATCAGTTCAAGACGGTAAATAGGAGAGCTAAGTTTAACAAGACAGTCCAGATCTGCATTGGTCTGTGCCAGAAACACGCCGTAGGCATATGTTGTAAAATGGCGCAGTGCCTGAATTATGCTCATGGCCTCGTCATGCTCAAGAGCATCAACCGCCTCAATGCGTGCACCCCAGATTCTCATCTGAGCAAGAACCCACTGGCACTGCTCAGGAAATCTTCCTTCACAGTACACAATAACCTGCTTGGCAAGGCTTGCAATATCCGGTCCGAACATAGGATGCAGACCCATGACCGGACCCCTGTGAGTTTCAAGCATAGCCTTGAGCGGAGCTGACTTAACAGAAGTAAAATCAGCAAGAACACAGTCCTCGGGCAGTCCGGATAAATTTCTAATCACCTGATCTGTTACATCAATTGGAACACAGACTATGACCAGACTTGGATTTTCCAGCATTTTCTCCGCTTCATCCCAGTTACGCCGGCTTAAGGCATCGACATGATATCCCGATGAACGAAAAGCAGAAGCGAATATGGATCCAAGCTGACCGTTACCTCCGATTATTACTATGTTGCGACAGGAAGGATTGACACACTTGAAGCCGGCATCATGCTCACTGCTGTATGATTCTCTCATAACGCGTCTGAGAACATCCTCAACCATCTGAGGTGACAAACCGTGCATTTCCGCATCACGACGGCGTTTTGCCAGCATACTTGCCTCGCGTTCCGGAGCATAAACCGGGACGCCAATGCGACTTTTGACCTCTCCAACCTTTGCTACAAGCTGAAGTCTTCTCTTCAGAATTGAAATCAGTTCCTGATCAGTCTTATCGATATTTTGTCTAAGATTATCCAGTTCTTCGTTCATAAATCGTGCCTAATCATCAATCTCGTCAAGATATTCCTCTAAGTTCTTTTCATCAGCAGCATCTTTCTTAAGCTGTTCTGATGCTATACCCTCCTTTCCAAGAACAAGACCTTCCTGATACTGAAGATAAAAATCCCTGGCCGATACATACGGATCAAAGGATTTATCCAGGACTTCCTCTTGACTTATCATATCAGCTCTCGAATCAATGATATTCAGTGTAAAATACGCGGCCAGCCAGTACCATTCAAGTTCACTGTACGGAAAATAGAGATTATCAACAATACCTCCGACTATGCTGCGGGGGGTATTCATCCCGGTAAAAGGAACCTGCAGATAAGGACCATTGGCAACATTCCATTTACCAAGCACCGTAGAAAAGGTCATGGGCTTGTGCTCCATACCCATATCAGAGGCAATATCCATCAGGCCAAGCACACCTATGGTCGAATTCACGAGGAATCTTCCCGCACTGATTCCGCTATCTGCCAAATTTGCCGTCAACGCATTGTTTACAACGTTATTGATCTCCCGGAAATTGCTGAGAAAATTGTGAATTCCTTTTCTTACCGGCTGAGGCATATAATCGGCATATCCGTGGGCAACGGGTCTGAGAGCATAGCGATCAAGAAAATCATAATTGAATGACCAGACCCCGCGGTTCACCTTTTCAAACGGATCTGATGAATTTCCAACGAGCAGACCGGTGGCAGGTGGATTATGTACCATGGCACGATGTGCCTTTAAATGAGGAAGAACCTGAGGACCGTCAGCCTTCACACCTGTCGAAACAGAACACAGGAGAAAGGATGAGGAAACCAGAATTAAAAGTTTTTTTAAAGTAATAGCCATACAGCCGCTCATAAAATTAAGTTGTAATAACTGTGTTAAAAGAATCCAAGCCAGAATCCTAAAAAAACTTAACGCATTATAACAGTCTACAGCCAACAACTGTTCAGTTAAATAAAAAACTTCACCGAACCTGTCACATTAAAAAGGACACGCATGCACTGCGCCCACCTAAAATCGAATGCTACCTGCCTCAATGATCACTGAAACACTACTGGAATTTTGGGCTGCATGGACGGTTCCTGCATAGAACGAAGAAGATCATAAAAAAACCAGGTAACATAATAATAAAGGTATGCTTGATGACGATTTCAAAAAACAACTTGATTGTTTAAAATCTAACAATATCAGACTTGCTGTAGAAATTGAAATTGCCGATATCCAGGAAAAATTCGGTTCAAAATACGATGATGCCATTAAAGAAGTTCGAGAATATGTTTCTATATTGGAAAAAAAATTGAAGTAATGAAAGGAACAATACATGAAAAAATTGATTTTAAACCCCAACGTTTCTGTTGGTCCTTTTGTATTCGGGACAAAACGTGAAGATATGTGGAAAATTATGAAGAAAGAATTTGGCTCTGAACGCGATCTTCCGGTATTTGAAACGGAACTTTATGAAGTTCCAAATGTTCAGCTAGAATACATAGACGACAAACTGATTTCTGTCTCCTTCAGCGACGAGATTCGAAAGCGCTATTGTGAAATATATTTCGAAAATGAAAAAATTTGGCCACGAACCGAGAAAAAATTCTTATCTATATTTGGACGGGATTCGTTCGTTGAAACATTCGGAGCATACTATCACTGTGAATTGTCGCTACTTCTTGATTTTGACCATAATCCACCTTCTCTGACAATCGGTCAAGAAGGTTACTGTACTGAAATCGTAGAAAATTTCCGGCTCTTTTATACTGCTTTAAACATGAAAAAAGGCATGAGTCGTGATGAATGCAGAATGCTTATAAATCGAATACCTCAGGTCTCCGCTGATGGAACAACCGATTGTTATCCATACGGAACGCTCCGTCCTGAAGTAACATCGTTAACATATGATTCCAGTAACAGGCTTATAAAAGCTTCACAATCATGTCCCAATGGAGAGGTTCTGAATATTACGTTAGGGTAGAACAAACTGCCTGAATCCAACTAGGCGGTGCCGAACTCCGTCACCGCTATTTATGAACATTGACATACGCTGCCCTTAAACTGCGGAGGATGTCAAAATCTCCATTGATGATTAAGATTGGGTGGGCACATTAAGTTAGGCGCACACCGAAAAAGAACCACAGTAAATGACCAGAGCACTCATCTCTGATTATACTGACAGCCCTATATAGAACTGAAAAGAAGGAGCCCTGCACCAGAAGGCATTCTTGAAAACCGATATATCATCAGTATCGGTTACAATGCCGCTACAGGATGATGGTAACAAAAATGATCAGAATAACCGTCAGAACAGTCCATAAGCAAGGATGATTGTGATGAGCGTGCATTTAAGTAATTTCTTAAGTGCGGAGGCATGGTTAAAAACGAACAAACGCGGAGACTTGCATGGAAGAATAATTAAGAAATTATAACTGTCCAATGCAGCCTTTAACCCGCTTCTTCATCATTACAGTAGATTTTGTAGAAGGTTTCGTAGGTTAACGTCTGGTAGTACTTCGACCACTCATAACCCATAGCGGTAATAATTTGTGCAAAGGTGTTTGTA
>CADBNP010000260.1 GCA_902796095.1 uncultured Aeromonadales bacterium
CATGATCATCACACACCTTATTTTTTAATTTTGAATCTGAACATTTGGTATTGTAACCGGCAACATTTCGATTAGGGATAGTAATATACTTATTATTCAATATAACCTGCCTTGTAACTCTGCCACTGATATCAGCATCGGTTGCAAAGGCAACGGAATTGCGATCAAGATAGGCGTTTTTAAGGTAGAGCCACACACCGTCTATCTCAATACAGTTATTCTTTGAACAGTTTTCCGCCCAGCCGGGGTCATTATACTGTCCTTCAACATGTTCGGAATATTTTGTATTGGCACCTTTAAAAATCGCCTTGGCATAAACCATTGCATTGGTTGATTTGAAGGAGCCCTTCATGGCCTTCAGAGAAGCAACTGTTGCATCAGATTTCAAACCGGCAAACTTCGGAGCTGCGGAAACGGCAAGAACACCCAGGATAACAATGGTTACCACCAGTTCCACCAGAGTAAAGCCTTTTGATTTCGCTGACAAACAATATGACATATCAGATTCCACCAAACTCAAAAAAAGGAACAATTCTGAAGTTTTAAAGCTACCTAAAAAGATAACGAACTGATAAAAACGGGTTACAAACATGAATTCAATCTGAAATCATCTTCTCATAAAAATCTATCGGCATAAAATCAAACCACTTGATTTTTCACCTGAAAAATCTCCAGCGGATAAAGCTGGTTTCTGATTGCATATTCCGGCGATAAAATCAGCAACGATATATATTCTACCATCTTTCACCAAACTCTTTAATGTTCGCTCCAGTATGAGTTTTTTATCAATACTGGGGTTATAATTTCACAAAATATTCACCCTCGTATGATTTTAAGCTGATGAAAATTCATTACACTTTCTTTCTGTATTTTTTTCTTCTGTCATGTCTGACTCCTGTATGCAATGCAGCATCAGAAGCAAAAGACAGGCAGAATGAAGAAATGTGCATAGAAAACGCCGCCGCCATAATTGCAGAAAATAAAACCGACATTGATCGTACCGGCACATTCTCCCTGTGTCTCAAAGCAGCCAAAAACGACAATCCAATGGTGTGGTATTTCGTAGGCTATATGCAGCTGAATTCCGTCGGTGCCAAGGCAAATCTGGATGAAGGCATCAGGTGGCTGACAAAGGCCGGCGAAAGCGGCATTGCCTCAGCCCAGTACGAACTTGCCGAATACTATCTGACCGGAGGCGGCGTAAAGCAGAAGATTGATATGGAAAAAGCAATTTACTGGCTTTCGAAGCTTGCTACAAACAAAAATTCGCAGCGAAGAGTCGATGCCGCATTCAGATTGTGCTCCATATATCTGTTCGGAACAAATATAGAACCTGACTATGATCGTGCTTTTACCTGGTGCAGAATTTCAGGTATCGAACATCATAACTTCGACGGACTTACAAATCTTGCTCTGCTTTACATCAACGGCTGGGGAGTGCCCAGGAATGTGCCTCTGGCTATGGATTATTATCAGACGGCAGCACGCAACAATGTAACAGGAGCAATGCTGTCTCTGGGCAGAGCATATTCCATCGGTCAGGATGTTCCCGTTGATTATGCCCTTGCATTCCAGTGGATCAGCCGAGCCGCTGAACAGAAAAGTCCGGAAGGTCTGTATTACCTGGCTCAGATGTATGAGTACGGTCAGGGAACAGAGCAGGATGAAAACAAATCAAAGGAATACTACACCATGGCGGCCAAACTGGGGGAGTCCAGGGCGCAGTATGCACTGGGAAGAATATATCAGTACTCAGGTGGTCAAAATATAGATCTGGCAGCCAAGTGGTATCACAAGGCCGCGGCACAGGGAAATACAGATGCCATGACAGCCATTGGTGATCTTTACCGAAATCAGAATCAGCGGGAAATGATGAGATGGTATACCGCTGCGGCAGAGCACGGCAGTCAGGACGGAATGCTGAGATGCATACCATACCTGCTTAAGGGATCCCGGGATATCAGGAAAAATCCGGAACTGGCTCTTAAATATGCAAAACAGCTGACAGCAGAAGGCAACAGCAGCGGCATGTACTGGCTCGGCATGATATATCTTAACGGTTATGCAGGAGATACAGATCCCAAAGCGGCCCATAACTTACTTTCGGCAAGTGCCAGGGAGGGGAATGCGGATGCAGAGCTGGAACTCGGCAGAGGGCTGTTCAGCGGTGCTTTCGGATTCAGAGACGAGGAGAACGGCGTGAAGCATCTGTCCGCCGCCGCTGAAAACGGGTGCGTCAACGATGCCTGTCTGGAACTCGCCAGATACTATGCGGGAAAGGATGATTATCAGTCCGCATATGTCTGGCTTGAAAACCTGCAGAACAGCATCACACCGGAAAACAGAGATGAATATGATCGTCTGCTCAGATTAGCTGTACAGAAGCTTTCAGAGAGAAAAACAGATCATCCGAAATGACGCCCCCGTTTCTCCCGCTTTCAGATACCACTGCCGCAATTCTGCCGTTTTAATCCTGCGGTCTGAAACATACTGATCTTTCGTTTTTTCACCTGTATCTCAAATTGTACTCCCGGGACATTTTTACACCTTCAGCAGGACCGTTCTGCTGATACAATACAGCACAGGAGGAACCTCATGAATCTATACATATGCGAAAAACCAAGTCAGGGAAGAGATCTGGCTCGAATAATCGGATGCACATCAAGAGGCAACGGCTGCATGACCGGAGGAGAAAACACAGTAACCTGGTGTGTAGGTCACCTTCTCGAACTGAAGGAGCCGTCCGAATACGATCCCCGCTACAAAAAATGGAATCTGGACGATTTGCCAATCGTCCCGGAAAAATTCGCATACAACGTAAAAAAATCAGCATCTGATCAGTACAAGGTGATAAGAGATCTGGTAAAAAATGCCTCAGCCATATTCATAGCCACCGACTATGATCGTGAAGGCGAGGCCATCGCCCGATCCCTGCTTGAACGATTCAGATATTCCGGCCAAATTTTCCGGGTATGCCTCACGGCTCTTGACGATGTAAGCATCAGACGGGCTCTGAACTCCATCAAAAACGGCACAGAAACAGAGCCGCTGTACCAGTCTGCCCTCGGTCGTTCACGGGCGGACTGGCTGGTGGGAATGAATCTGAGCAGATTGTTTTCCGTTCTCGGAAGACGTATGGGTTTTCCGGAGCCAATCCAGATAGGAAGAGTAATTACACCTACCGTCACCCTGGTGGTGAACAGAGATCTGGAAATCGAGAACTTTGTGCCGGTCCCGTATTATGAACTCTGGATCACCGCATGCACGGAGAGAGGAGCTTTCAAGGCAAAATGGATAGTTCCTGATGAATATTCAGATGACGCAGGTCGATGCCTTAAACGGGAACAGGCGGCAGAAACAGCAGCCAGGGTTAACAATCAGCCTGGAACAATAACAAAGGCGGAAACAAAGAGACAAAAAGAATCCGCTCCCCTGCCCTTTGATCTGACTTCTCTTCAGCAGTACGCATCAAAGCACTGGGGATATACCGCACAAAAGACTCTCAGTATTGCACAAAGTCTGTATGAGACCCACAAGGCAACAACATATCCGAGAACAGATTCACGCTATCTTCCTGAAAGCCAGTTTTCGGATGTTCCGGCAGTTTTTAACGCCATAGGCACCTCGGAACCGTCACTGCAGCCGTTCCTGGCAGGGATCCAAACCGCATCCGGAAAACCGAAATGCTTCAACACGTCAAAGGTCGAGGCTCACCATGCCATAATACCAACCACAAAACCGGTTAACATGGCCGATCTGTCAAAGGAAGAGCAGAACATCTACAAAGCCGTTATGTGCTTTTACGTGATCCAGTTTCTTGATGATGCTGTTTATGACAGGACAACTGTTGAAGTGACATCCTGCGGCGAAAAATTTGCGGCATCAGGAAGAACAACCGTCAGTCTTGGATTTAAGGAACTGCTGCAGTCATTTAATCTGCTCAGGGAGGAGAGTGAAAAGAACAGAGATCAGTCCGGGGAGTCAGATGAAACGCAGCAGAATCTTCCACCTGTCAAAGAGGGAGACGGAGCTCAGATAACGTCTCCTGAAATCAAAGATAAAATGACATCTCCTCCTGCTCATTTTACAGAGGCAACTCTGCTTGCTGCCATGGAGCATATAGCAAAATATGTAACCGAGGAGAAATTCAAGAAAATTCTTAAGGAGACGGCAGGAATAGGAACACCCGCAACCAGAGCTGCAATTCTGGAATCCGCCATCAATCACAATTATCTGATCAGAAAGGGGAAAAACATACTCTCCACCGACAAGGCAAAAACAGTAATACCATCTCTCCCGACCGGCATAAAATCCGCAGGTCTGACAGCAGCATGGGAACAGGAGCTGGACAAGATTGCCCACAGTCAGTCTGATCTTTCTGAATTTATGATCAACATTGAAAAATGGATAAAAAGTATCATTCAGAAGTACGTTCAGGACGGGGTGTACCAGCTGAAGGGTTACCATGCCGCACCACCCGATGCAGTCTGCAACCCAGCACAGCACCATACTCAGAACTCTGCACAGGATCCTGCGTCCGGGACGGCACACAGTAAAAAATCTCAGACTGATGGAAACATCGATGCTGAATCAGCAGAAGCTCCAATGTGCCCTAAATGCGGAAAACCGATGGTAAGAAGAAAATCATCAAAAACAAACAGTGAGTTCTGGGGTTGTTCCGGCTTTCCGACATGCCGGGAAATCATAAATATAGACTCAAATCAGAAGGGTAAAAAGACATTCAGAAGAAGAACACGAAAATAGCAGGCTGCTTTTCACAGCCTGAAAAGTGCAAAACATTATCCGGCTGCAGACATCACCAGAACAGGATAAGCAAAGGAATTTCCCGAAAAGATAACTGCCTCATACAGATTCTCCGGCATAGAAGATAAAATTGGCGGAGTAACAGACAGCACAGATTCGTCCGTGCCTCCCGAATCTGTAAATTCAAGTTGTAGTAAGAGTCTTAAAATGAACAATATAGCAATCATACCAGCCCGCGGAGGATCAAAGAGGATCCCGAGAAAAAATATCAGACCATTTCTCGGAAAACCAATGATCAGCTACGCCATAGAAGCAGCCCGGAAAAGCGGAGTTTTTAAACATATTGTAGTCTCAACAGACGATCGGGAAATAGCTGATACGGCAGAATCCTTCGGAGCAGAAATATTCAGAATGCGTCCCAGGGAGCTGGCTGACGACTTTACAGGGACATTTCAGGTAACTCAAAGTGAAGTTGCATATCTTGACAGCATCGGTATCAGAAGCGACTATGTGTGCACCATATATGCCACCGTGCCGCTGATCAGAGCTGAAGATATAAAAAACAGTCTTGATCAGATGACTGCAGGCGGAATGGAGCATGCCTACACCATGTGCAGTTATCCGTTTCCCATCTGGAGAAGCTGCTACATCAGAGATCAGCACCCGACTCCAATCTGGCCTGAAAACATGCCAAAGCGGAGTCAGGATCTTCCGGAGGCCTATCACGATGCCGGACAGTTCTACTGGGACAGTTACAATTCCATAATAACGGGAAAACCGGAATCAAACGGTCCGGAAACCCTGGCATACCTGCTGCCGCGCAGTCATGTTGTTGATATAGACACCGTGGAGGACTGGGAAACAGCTGAGCTTATGTACAGGGTTATTAACCATGTCTAAGATTTTTTTTATTCTCCGGGCTGACAGTCATATCGGATCCGGTCATCTGATGAGATGCAGCAGGTTGGCAGCTCAGTTTGAACAGAATGATATCACCTTTATTACCCCTGCCCTTTCCGGAATGCTGCCTGTAATTATATCCGACTACAATCACATAACTGTCGGCAGTCTGGACGACGCTGTACAGATAGTATCCGCACACAAACCAGATCTGGTGATCATAGACTGCTATGAACTTGATGCCGTCTTTGAGAAAAAATGCATTCCCCACTGCAGACTGCTGGTCGTAATTGATGATCTGCATAACAGAACTCACAACTCACACATTCTGATAGACGGAAACCTGAACTGCACCCCTGATGACTACAAAACGCTGGTTCCCGAGGGTACAGTCCTTCTAATTGGCGGCAAATACGGCATGACTGACAGTGCATTTATGAAATACAGAAAAGAAGCAGCTGAAAACACATTCACTACCGGTCTGATCTGTTTCGGAGGGGCGGATCCCGTGCATGCAACGCTGCAGACAGTCAGAACAATAGCAAAGTCTGACTTTTTGAAAAAAATGGAATATACGATTGTAACCGGGGCGGCCAATCCTGATTATGATCAGATCTGTGAATTTCTTAGCTCTTCAGATCTGAAATACAGACTGCTCAAGCACAGTACAGAGATGCCAAAGCTTATGGGAGAGCATGACTTTGCCATCGGAGCCTGCGGCGGTATGAGCTACGAAAGACTGTGCGTCGGGCTCCCATCCGTAAATGTAATAATTGCCGACAACCAGAATGCCATAATTGAACTCTCAAAGAAGTACAATATAGGCAGACTTCTTAAAACAGAGGATCTTGACAATGTGAAACTTCTCGAAGAAGCTGTTGGATATGCACAGTTGCACGGAGAGGAAATCAGAAAAACCGGTCAGAACCTGATTGACGGAAAAGGAATCGAAAGGATCGCATATGAACTGAGGAAGATTCTTGCAACGCAGAACGAGTCTGTCCGGGAGAGGAAAGTTACGAAAGAAACTGACAGATAAATCAGCGATCATGAAAATCGGCAGACAAGCGAAAATAAAAAAATGCAGATACATGAATTAAACACGCCCTGCACTTAATACGTAGAATCAAAAAACAGTTAATTTGCTAACACCAGTATTTATGTTCTGACAATCACTTATCAGACAAATCCTTGTCATCCTTGAAATGATCAGTTTCGGCAGCCTTCTTTTCACCGGCGGCGCAAACACCATCCAGAGCATCATCCGAAAGTTCACGAATACCGTTACCGATTTCTTCCTTCGCTCTTGAAAGTTTGTCCAGTACACCAGACCAGAACCCCTTCCTGACTTCAACCTGCTCATCCCTAATCGATGAGAAATCCGGACATGGAGGAGCCTTTACATTTCTGTAGGCGTTTCTTACCAGTAAATCAAGTTCATCCAGTTCAATATTATCGTTTTTCATAGTTCACCTCACATCTTCTATCAGGATAACGCACAGGCTCTGTAAAGGTTACAAAAAAAGTACCAGACTACAGACTTTCTTTAAGATAAGCCAGTGATACCTTCAACTTTTCCTTCGCCCTGTGGATCCTGACCTTGACCAGGGATTCTGAAATATTCAGCGAAAGACTTATATCCTTTATTGACATCTGACCAATATTGAACATGGTATAGCACATGCGAAGTTCCTCCGGAAGCTCCGCAAGAGCCTTCTCAATGCAGTCTCTCAAATACTTTTCATCCTGCTCGGTATCATGATTATCCTCCACTGTGGGAACAGTGGAATCCTCATACTCATCAACAAGAATTTCACGCTGATTTTTTCTGAACTCGTCAATACGAAGATTTTTGGCAATGCGAAAAACCAGACCGGAAATACTGTCCTTTTCTGTGAGCTGCTCCCGCATCTTCCATAATCTGATAAAGGATTCCTGAACAATATCTGAAGCCTGAGCATATCCGCAGCCATTGGACAGCAGAAAACTCGTAAGTCTGGGAGCTATATCCTCATAATACGAGGTCATTTCCTTCTGTGTAATCATAAAAATCCTAAAGCAAAAAATTCGTCTTTTTCGTGCACGCCGCACCGTCCGGATCACTGCCATGCAACTGATACCTAATGATATCAGTATATTCTCCGCAGGAGAAATCTCTAAAAAGATCGGCTTTCAACGCCACAGGCATCCACAACACGGAACATGCTGTAAAATGCCGGATTCCCCACTGCTGAACTCAGTATCCCTGTATTCATGGTGACTTTTATTAAAAAAGCGCCAGGGAAACCCTCAAGCGCTTATTTTAAATCAAAATACGACAGCACTACTTGTGAGTTCTCGTCTCTGTATAGGTACGAACAAAGGCATCACTGCTTTCATGAGGCTCCAGCTCCCCTGCATATCCCTGAGCAACAGTCTGCTCGGCCACATTGTTGTTACCGGAAACAATGAAAGCATGAATAATACCGCACACAACCGCACATACAACAAATGCCATAAGAAAATCACCGCCTGTCGAAGCTTCAGCGTTCTGACCATTTATAACATAATGATAAACGGCTCCGCCGACAGCAGTTGTAAGCAGGGTGGCAAGGAACCAGCTGATTCCGACCTTTGTATAATCAACAGGTACACTGCCGACAAACTTGCCGGTCTGTCCGTTCATGGCAAAAACATATGATTTATCATTCCAGGATGTCTGCTGGATCCACACCGGAAACAGAGCATACTTGATCACGTTATTGCTGTATTTGTACTGAGCCTGCTTAACCTCCTTATGTTCATAATTGCTGAGGGTGGCAAAAACAGTATCCACAATGGAATTTTCCATGCGTTTTCTTACACGGGCAGTATTATCCTCGGCACCGACATCATAAAGCAGTGCTCCGAAACCGGAAAGATATGCCGAATTATAAGGCTGAGCCTCGTCTATCTTAAACGGCTCAAGTGAATCCATAAGAGCATCATCCATATCCTTCGAACCGTCAGCCGGAACATTTTCAAAATCCAGGTTTACATGACGGTACAGTTCATAAACATCATGCTTGATTCTTTCCACATTGGCGACACGGGTGCGGGAGATAATTTCACCGGATATGGTCAGTTCGGCATCAGCCGTGCAGCTGTAAAGCCAGAAAGGAACATAGGTAGGCTTGATGGAATCCACATGAGCGGATGATTTGAAATCAGACGGAACAAAATGACATTTATTTACAAAACTGATATATGTATTCTGAACATCCTTTTTGTCGAGCTTAAACGGTATCATAAGATCCGGTACCTGCTGACCCTTGATTTTATCTGTAAGAACTATTGGTGCATCACAGAAAGGACACTTGGTTGAGGCCGATGTAAAACTAGGGGTAATTTCTCCGCCACAGGAGTTACATACATACTTTGGCGCTGCACCCTCTTCCGCTTCAGGATCTTCCAGCTTCTGTGCACCTGCTTTGATATCAACATTGTTGGCAGCCTTCTGATCTGCCATGGCCTGATACTCTTCAAGCGCCATTTCAGTATCACAGAACGGACATTTCAGCTTCTGTGATTTGGCATTAAACTCCATGGTTCCGCCGCAGGACGGACACTTGTAGCGATCTGTATCACTCATATTTTTTTCCTTTTCTATTCCCAAATGAATCAACCAAAATCTCTTCGACAGCACACGCTGCTGCAAAAAAAGCACGGTTAATTCAAATCATCTCCCTCAGCTTCTGACAGGAGGTGTACAACACAAAACAACGCCTCCATATCGACAAAGATCCCTTCATAGCACAGGCCAAGAAAGGATCTTTAATCGATACTCAGTCTACTTTAGACAGACTGAAATGTATTACGGACGCTTGCTGCCGCAATTATTGCAGAAATTACCCTGGTTCACTGTGCCGCAGGAGCATGTCCATCCTGCTGCAGGCTGAGGCTTGCCGCAGTTAGAGCAGAACTTTCCGGTATTGGAGGTACCGCACTCACAGGTCCACGCACCGGCCGGAGCAGGCTGAGGCTTGCCGCAGTTGGCACAGAACTTTCCAGTATTCACAGAACCGCAGGCACATGTCCAGCCGCCGGCTGCAGGCTGAGGAGCCGCACCGAAACCTGCTGCCTGCTGTTGCTGCTGACCGGCTGCAAAAAGATTGCCGATCTGGGCGCCACCCATGGCATTAGCCATACCCATACCAACGAAACCGCCCATGGCACCGTTAGGATTGCTTGCAGCAGCCTGCATTGCAGCACCGGTCTGACCTGCCATAAATCCGCCTGCCAGCATAGGGTTGCTGAGAGCAGCGGCTCTCTGAACTTCCTTGAGCATCTGAGACTCTTCTTCAGGAAGAGTAACGCTGTTAATCGCTATAGACGCAACAGTGATACCGCGGGCCTCACCCCATTTCTTGGAGAGAACCTCGTTCATGCTTTCGGTAAGTTCTTCCACATGCTGAGGAAGAGCATAAGGTCTGATATTAAGATTGGACAGTTTGCCGAAACCGCCGTTCAGTGCACTTACGAACTCCTGACGCATTGTGCTGATCAGGGTTTCCTTTTCATAATCACCCTGGACATTACCGCAAATCTTGGTATAGAAGGTTACAGGATCAGTGATTCTGAAGGTGTACATACCGTTGCAGCGTACGGAAAAGTCCATATCCATGCCGATTCTCTGATCAACAATATGGAAAGGAATAGGATTTGCAGTGCCAAACTTGTTATCAAGAATCTCCTTCATGTTGATGTAGTAGACTCTCTGATCCTTGCCGGTATCTCCGCCGTATTTAAAACGTTCCCAGGATGTCTTAATCAGACCTTTTACGCCCTCACCGAGACCACCTGCAAAAATGCTCGGCTCGCCGCCCTGGTATGTAAAGAGACCCGGCTCGGCAACAACATCCCGAACCTCGCCCTGATCAATGATAATTACACACTGACCGTCTGCTACGGCAATACCTGAGCCTTTTGAAATTACATTATCGTGACCGTTAGTGTTTGATGAACGTGTTGAAGTCTGCTTTCTGCCTCGAGCCATCAAAGTATCATTATTCAATGCATCACATGTGAAGAATTCCTTCCACTGATCTGCCATGGTTCCTAAGGTTGCACCCAAAGCCGCCTTAATCAAACCCATAATTCTCTCTCCATAAAAATATAAAGAAATATCAAAACGGAACAAAACCCGTACTCTGAAGCAGTTATAAACCTATGCACTGCCACACGCTAGATATTATCACAAATAAAAAGCTATCTCACACTAAAACATGCTCACAGGCTTTCAATTTCAAAAAAAGAGAAAAGGATCACAATATGCACAGGCAAAGCATCAAAACGCAGGAGGTGATTTCATAGAACAGACATAAACAAGAAAGGTGCAATGAAGAAAGATTGGCGGAGACGGTGGGATTCGAACCCACGTGACCCGGAGGTCAAACTGATTTCGAGTCAGCCCCGTTATGACCACTTCGATACGTCTCCGAATAACGACTCTATATGTATAACACAAATCACCATAACGGGCAATGTTCAAAAGTTCTTTTACGATTTTCACAGAACCGAATGTACAGGAAACCATCGATCTCCTGGCCAGATTCATACAGATGAACGAATGCCATCCATACATAAATCCGAATCTCTCAGATTCCTTCAATTACGATCTGTAACACTCATACCTCAAAGAACCAACTGACATTAACAACCGCTGGTTTCTAGTTTATAGATCGGAACCCTGCCGGTATATTCTTCAGCTGTCGCATACTTGAGGTGGCACTTACTGTTTTTAAACGGTGTCCCTCTTGGTATAAATACCTCATAATCCGGTTTATTATTACCGCCCTTTTCACGACACTGGCAAAAATCATATCCGGTACACACGTCATCGGCACTATATTTACTGCATTCATAATTAATGCTGTCGCGCTCTGCAGTGCCACAGTTACCTTCATTGGCAACAGTAAGATCAGTCTTACCAGTACCGCATCTGTCAGGAACTCTTTTCCCGTTTCCTAAAACAACAGTCTTTCTGCCGGCAATATCTCCATCCAGAGCAAACACAACAGAATTGCGATCAAGATAGGCAAATTTAAAATATACCCACACCCCGTCAACCTCAACACAATTATTCTTGTCGCAGGTAGGATCCCAATTCTTATCAGGACCAGTTTGACCTACTTCTGTGTAATTCGTATTGGCTCCTTTAAAAACAGC
>CADBNP010000261.1 GCA_902796095.1 uncultured Aeromonadales bacterium
AATGCCATTAACGGGCTGTAACAGCAGGTGGAAACAGAAACCAAATCTGGAGATAAAAACAGTCGGATCTTCTGTCTGACTCCTCGCTGCAGGCCTGCTGCAATGATAAAGCATAAGGCAGAGGAGAAAGGTGTTAACGTAATCTGTCATGAAGAGTCATATACTTCAGGATGTTCATTCCCTGACAATGAGAGTACAGATCATCATGAGACTACAAAGGAACAGGAACATCAGGAGGAATATTCATAGCATCACGGAGTTTCAAATGTTAATGGTGCGTTGAATATACTCAAAAAGGCAAAAAACGATATTCAGTGCAAACAGCATTAAACCAGGAACAGTTGGATCGGCTAATCCATTAAGAAAGTGCATGCAAAGCGGAGTTTTGACTTTTAAGTCAAAGTCTGCGGGTTATGATTACTCCTTAGCAGTTTAAGATAAGGCAACACTTTTCCTGAACATAGCCTGATGATAAATCTGTTTACAGATAGCAGAATGATACAAAACAAGGGCATCCCGCACCTGGCAGAAAACAGTAGTCTTAATGAGACATCTTTTGCCGGTTTCATTCCGGGACAGCCATAATCAAAGGATAATTCTAGCCCTACGGAGTAACTATGAACGGTCTGATCCAATCTATATTTCCAAAATCTCCTCTGAAACCGCTGGTCAAGCATATCTGCAAGGTTCATGAATGCTGCTCCCAGCTTGTTCCTTTTTTTGAAGCCGTTTTTTCAGACAACTGGGAAGCCGCTCAGACTGCCCAGCAGTCCATCAAAGCCATGGAAAAGGAGGCTGATAAAATAAAAATGGAAATAAGAATGAAGCTTCCTACCGGTCTGTTCATGCCTTTTGCCCGCACTGATCTGCTGGAGCTTGTATCGCAGCAGGATAAAATAGCAAACCGGGCCAAGGACATTGCCGGCATAGTGCTGGGACGACACCTTCATGTTCCAAAGGATATAGAAAATGATTTTCTTCAGTACATAAGACGCTGTCTTGATGCTACCCTTCTTGCCACAAAGGTCATAAGCGAGCTGGAAAATCTGCTGGAAATAGGCTTCAAGGGCAAGGAAGTAAAGGTTGTTGAAAGAATGGTGGAGGATCTGGATGTTATCGAAAGTGATACCGACAACATACAGATTGAAATAAGACACAGTCTCTACCAGAGAGAAAGCGAGCTCAATCCCATAGACGCAATATTTCTCTATGATATTCTCAATAAAATAGGAGATCTGGCAGATCAGGCTGAGCGCGTCGGTACCAAGCTGGAAGTAATGGTCGGGAGAGCCTGATGGAGATACTGGCGGAACACGGATTATTATTACTCATCATAGCGACAACACTTGGTTTTCTCATGGCATGGGGCATAGGAGCCAATGATGTGGCCAACGCCATGTCCACCTCCGTGGGAACAAAATCACTTACTGTAGTGCAGGCTCTGATTATAGCGGCTGTCTTCGAATTTCTGGGAGCATTTCTGGCAGGTGGAGAGGTTACCAACACCATAAAACAGGGAATAGTGGATTCGACGGCATTTGCCGGCCAGGAGATCAATCTTACACTTGGTATGATATCAGCCATGTTTGCTGCCGGCACATGGCTGCTCCTTGCTTCATTTCTCGGCTGGCCGGTTTCGACAACCCACTCCATAATCGGTGCCGTCATCGGTTTTTCTCTGCTGTCGGTCGGTACGGATGCCATCCACTGGACTGTTCTCTGGAGTATATTCGGATCCTGGATCATAACCCCGGTCATATCCGGCATTATCGCCTACATACTGTTTGTCAGCGTACTGCGCAGCATCTTCAGACATTTTCATCCTCTGAAGCACGCCAAACGCAAAGTCCCGATCTATATAGCACTTACAGCCTTTGTAATTTCATACATCACTGTAGGTTCAGGTCTTAAGCATATAGGTTTCGGAGAAATCAGTACGATGCAGGCTCTGATCTATTCCGGAATTATTGCCGCAGTTTCTGCCGCTGTCGGTGCAGTTGTCATCTTACGCATGAATTTCAACAAGGATACGGACAAAGAAAAGGAGAAAACCGCAAAGACCAAGGTCAAAAGTAAAAGCAGCAACAATTACAAGCAGGTGGAGAAAATATTCAGCGTACTTATGATCATAACCGCCTGTGCCATGGCATTTGCCCACGGATCCAATGATGTGGCAAACTCCATAGGACCGCTTTCCGCCGTCGTTGCAGCAATTCATCACGCCCAGGACAGCAGTTACAATACAAGTATTCTTGAATGGTGGATCCTTCCTCTGGGAGCAGTTGGAATAGTAATAGGACTCAGCACTCTCGGCTACAAGGTGATGAAAACGGTGGGTGTAAAAATAACACACCTGACACCGAGCCGCGGATTTGCGGCCCAGCTCGCCACAGCCTCCACCGTTGTTATAGCATCGGGTACAGGTCTTCCAATCTCCACCACCCAGACACTGGTGGGAGCAATTATAGGAATCGGTCTTGCCCACGGTATTGCAGCAATCAACATGAGAGTGATCAGCAGCATATTCGTATCCTGGATCATAACGCTCCCGTCCGGAGCAATTCTGTCAATTATCTTCTTCAAGATACTTCAGGCAATGTTCTGCTAGTCTTCTCCACATGGATCAAAAAGCGGTCGTTATTACGACCGCTTCTCTCTTTACCAAGTTCTGGAAAATGAATTCAATCCCCGCCTCTCG
This sequence comes from uncultured Aeromonadales bacterium, assembly GCA_902796095.1. Classification (GTDB taxonomy): domain Bacteria; phylum Pseudomonadota; class Gammaproteobacteria; order Enterobacterales; family Succinivibrionaceae; genus UBA2804. The sequence goes on from CADBNP010000261.1 coordinate 2,699, forward strand.
CAAAACCGGATCCTAAAGTTCCTTCGCTCTGGCATTCTGCACAGGTCTTGCATAATAGTTTCTCATCAGTTTCTGCTCTTCAGGCGGGACTCTGCTCAGTCTTTCATTGAATGCCGACTCATAATTCCCGCCGGCATCGCTCTTCTCCCCGGCTGCGATGAGATTACTCGGATAAAGTTTATAGTTCTGATGAATATAACTGTCTATGTATGCAGCAAGTTCCTCTGCATTCTCAAAGTTCTGTGTTACAGGATCACCAACGCGGACAGTAATTCTGCCCTTGTATCCGCGTATCCCGTTTACAATGCTTTCAATATCCTCAAGATTGGACTTTTCGTATGTGCCGTCTCTTTCCTTCATGAACAGTTCGTGAGCCTTATCCGCATCTCCCGGATCGTATTCGTATGAAATTGCAACAGGTACTATATTCAGCTGCCGGATATATTCATTAAACGGAATTTTATGTTTACGCCCGGCCAGATGAAACATTTTAAGAATTGCAGGATCAGTCAGATCATTCCCATCCTTGGCTCTGCCTTCCCTCTGTGCAATCCAGATGGAATGGCCTTCACTGAGAGACAGTCTGATGTAATCTGAAAGAGTTGCCAGGGAACTGAGAAGTTCTCTGCCCTTTGATGAACGATCAACAACAAAACTCTGATTCAGTTTCATCAGATCAGTCGCCAGCTGAGTTCTGAGAAGATTGTCACCGATGGCGATACGCACTGTATCAAGTCCGCATCTGTGAAGACCGAGATCAATAAAGGCAGGATCAAGAGCGATATCTCTGTGATTGGATATGAACAGATATCCCTGATCCTTCTTTAATTTTTCAAAACCTTCAAAAGAAACGCCATCAGTAGTTGACTTGATCATGTTTTCCATAAACTTGGCAACATAATCCTGAAATGCCGCCACCGTTGTAACATGAGCAAACTTCCGGCGAAGTTTATAACTGATAAACGGCCTAAGAACGGCACCGAGAAATCTGAACCGCTTAAACTGAAATCTTATTATGGAGGACAGGAACGATTCATCGGATAAAATCCTGGATATAACCTGTGAAACCTCATCATCCCTGTACGGTCTTATAGCATCAAATCTTGCATCGCTGCTGGATTCTGCAATATTATCTGAGTTCATACGTCTACCTTGCAAACAACACCTGCTATTCTATCAAAATCAAATGACTCCGAGTATAAAACTTGCTTCACTTTGTTCAAATGATACTGTTCATGAGTGATATCAGCACGAAAAATAACGCGGTTGCGTCCGCAATCATAGAATTCAGCAGCTGAAAGACGCCGGTTTTGCCATGAGTCATGCTGCACCGCAAAATGGATCGGTATCTGAATACGGCATATCAGAATAATCATCAGGAAGAAACGAAGGCTGTTTATTCGAATATACATTCAAAATACAGTTTTGTGTTTTTTTATCATTTGAACCCTAAAAATTATCAAAAGGCACATATTTTTAGTTATAATATGATCGGTTGTAAGATTAAGACTTGCGGTTCTAATCGCACTTTTAAAATAAGAAATAACAAAGGAAAAGGAAATGGTACTAGGAAAACCTCTTTCAGATCCAACGACTGAATGGTTTATTCTACATAGCCACAAAAGGAAGTATCCAGCAAAGAGCACTATAATCCACGAGGGTGATAAAGCTGATACCCTGTACTATGTAATGTCGGGAACTGTTGCCGTTCTCATAAAGGATGAGGAAGGCAAGGAAATGATTCTGTCTTATCTCAATCAGGGCGATTTCATCGGAGAACTTGGATTGTTTGATGAATCCGAGGATCCGAAGAGAACTGCATACGTTAGAGCAAAAGGTCCATGCGAAGTGGCTGAAATTTCATACAAGAAATTCCGTCAGCTGATTCAGGTTAATCCTGAAATACTTATGAGACTGTCAGCTCAGATGGCCAGAAGACTTCAGACCACATCACAGAAGGTCAATGCGCTGGCTTTCCTTGATGTTACTGGTCGTATAGCCAGAGCACTGCTCGATCTGGCTCATCAGCCTGATGCCATGACTCATCCGGACGGTATGCAGATAAAAATCACCAGACAGGAAATCGGTCAGCTGGTAGGATGTTCCCGTGAAACAGTAGGCCGAATTCTAAAGATGCTGGAAGATCAGGGTTCTATTTCTGCCCACGGCAAGACTATCGTTGTATACGGTGCAAGATAGTTTTTTAGATTTAATCATAAGGCACATGTTTATGTGCCTTTTTATTTTGCAGATTATGATGCTTTTTACTCTTGCAGCCAAATGAATAAAATTGCATAATAATAGCATATTTATACAAACATATATTTTTCATACAGGTAACATATATGACTAAAATCACCAGAGAAATGTTTGATCAGTACTATTTTCCTTTATTCACTCCACCGTCATTCATACCGGTAAAAGGTAAGGGGTGCCGTCTTTGGGATCAGGAAGGTAATCAGTATATTGACTTTTCAGGAGGCATAGCAGTCAACAGTCTGGGTCACTGCTGCGATGAAGTGGTAGATGCGCTGTGCGAACAGGCTCATAAAATATGGCATGTCAGCAACCTGATGACCAATGAACCTGTTATATCGCTGGCAAAGCGTCTGGTGGAAGCAACCTTTGCCGATCGTGCTTTTTTCTGCAACTCAGGGGCCGAAGCCAATGAAGCGGCATTCAAACTTGCAAGAAGATACGCCATCGACAACTACAGTGATGACAAGAATGAAATAATTTCATTCATTCAGTCATTTCACGGCAGAACACTTTTTACGGTAAGTGTAGGCGGACAGGATCATTATTCTGACGGCTTCGGTCCGAAGCCTGCAGCTATCCGTCATATACCTTTCAACAATATTGAAGAATTCAGGAAGGCCATATCAGAAAAAACCTGTGCCGTAGTACTGGAGCCGATCCAGGGTGAAGGCGGGATCATACCGGCAGATCCTGAATTTCTGAAGGAAGTACGCAAGCTCTGCAACGAAAACCACGCTCTGCTTATTTTTGACGAAGTTCAGACCGGATGCTCAAGAACAGGTGATCTGTTCGCCTATATGTCAACAGGTGTCGAGCCTGACATTCTTACGACGGCAAAGGGACTTGGCGGTGGCTTCCCTATAGGTGCACTTCTGGCAACAAACGAGGTTGCGAGAGTATTTACTCCAGGTGTTCACGGAACTACCTTCGGTGGCAATGCTCTGGCTTGTGCCGTGGCTGACAAGGTAATCAACATCATCTCAACAAAGGAATTCCTGGACGGAGTAAAGGAAAGGAGTGCCAAGTTCTTTGAAAAACTTAACAGGATCAACGATAAATATCACTGCTTCAGCCAGATCAGGGGAAAAGGTCTGCTGATTGGTGCAGTTCTTGACGAAAAATACAGCGGCAGATCAGGCGAACTGCTGAAACTCTGTGCCAAGGACAGACTTCTTGTGCTGGTAGCTGGTAAAAACGTCCTGAGACTTGCTCCTTCCCTCAACATTTCCGATGAGGAAATAAATGAAGGCATGGCAATTCTGGAAAAGGCTGTTGCAGAGTTTACCGGTGCTGCCGGATAAATAATACAGTAACAACCGGCATTACGCAAAAAGGAAGGCAGTGCCTTCCTTTTCTGATCTTCATAAACTGAATAAGCGAAACGACATTCAGGTGAAATAACGGACGTCTGTTCAGACTAATCCGGAATTACAAATCCAACAGCCGTCTGTGCCCTGCGGAGAGTGATCATGGCCCTGGCGGCAGCTTTTTCCGCACCGGCTTTCATTACTGATTTTAAGTACGATTCATCAGCTCTGAATTCACCGTACCGTTTCTGAACAGGCTCCAGGAAAGCGACCACAGCATCAGCAACCTCTCCCTTGAGATGACCGTACATCTTGCCTTCAAAGTGCTCAACCAGCTTCTCTACAGGAGTATCAGAAACACAACTCATCAGTTCAAGCAGATTGCTGACTCCAGGCTTGTTTTCACGATCATATCTTACAACAGGCGGATCATCACTGTCCGTTACAGCCCGCTTGATCTTCTTAACTATATCCTTCGTATTCTCAAGAAGAGTTATGACATTGTTGCGGTTGTCATCTGATTTACTCATTTTCTTGGTCGGATCCTGAAGACTCATAATCTTTGCACCGCTCTTTGGTACAAATGCTTCAGGCATGGCGAAAACATCACCGTACAGAGCATTGAAGCGGTTGGCTATATCTCTTGTAAGTTCAAGATGCTGAACCTGATCAACTCCCACCGGCACCAGATTGGTCTGATAAAGCAGAATATCAGCAGCCATGAGACACGGATAATCATAAAGTCCGACAGTCACATTGCCTACACCGTAACGTGCACTTTTATCCTTGTACTGGGTCATACGTGCAAGTTCACCGTTCTGAGTGTAGCAGTTAAGAATCCAGCCTAGTTCTGCATGAGCTGGAACGTGGGACTGAACAAATATGGTACTTACAGCGGGATCAATACCTATAGCCAGATAAACAGCAAGAGTATCAAAGCATGCCTTCCGAAGTTCTGCAGGATCCTGACGGACAGTAATGGCATGCTCATCCACGACACAGTAGATGCAGTCATAATCATGCTGCATATTCACCCACTGTCGCAAAGCTCCGACATAATTGCCTATTGAAAGCTGCCCTGACGGCTGCGCACCGCTAAATACAATTTTTTTAGACATAAAACAAACCTATAAAAGTTTCAGCAAATCTCTGAAATCATCAAAGACATAATCCGGTTGATACTCTTCAAGCGGACGTAGGTAATTATACCCGTAGGTGAGTCCGACAGAGCAGATACCGGCAGCCTTTGCCGCCAGAATATCATTACAGGTATCACCTACCATAACAGCCTGCGACGGAAGAACATCCAGATTTTCACAGACATAAAAGAGTACCTCGGGATCCGGTTTAACCTTCGGAATAACTCCGCTTCCCAGGGTAAAATCAAAAATACCGGTTAATTCGGCGGCATCAACCCAGCGCTGCACGTAAATGTCAGGCTTGTTGGTTGCAATGGCAAGCAGGATCCCCCGAGACTTCAGACGTTCAAGAGTGTCCTTTACGCCCGGATACAGCGTAAAATTTCTGGTGATCCCTTCCATGTACTCCGTAAAATAACTTCTGCGGACTCTTTCATAAAGTTCAGGATCTATATCATCGTCATTGTAGTCAAAACTGTTTACCAGAGAACGCTTAATCAGCTTTTCAGCACCGTTACCTATATAATGGCAGATTTCATCCACCGATGGAGGAGTGAGATTGTTGTTTCTCATGGACGCCTGGACTGCCAAGGCAATCTGCTGACCTGTAGCAGCAAGAGTGCCGTCCAGATCAAATATCATCAGTCTGATATTTTCACGGTCATTCTCAAATCCCGGAGTCAAGTCTGCTCCTCATATCTTCTATAACCTTTTTATAGTCAGGTTTCCCAAAAATGGCAGATCCTGCAACAAAGGTATCGGCTCCCGCATCTGCAATTTCTGCAATATTATCTGCCTTGACGCCGCCGTCAACCTCAAGTCTGATATCAAGACCGCTGTCATCAATCAGCCTGCGTACCTGTCTCAATTTGGCAAGAGTTGAAGGAATAAAACTCTGCCCTCCAAAACCAGGATTAACCGACATAAGCATGATTATATCAAGTCTCTCCATTACATAATCAAGACAGGAAAGAGGTGTGGCGGGATTTAACACAAGTCCGGCCTTAACCCCGAAACTCTTAATCAGCTGCAGTGTTCTGTCAACATGCTTTGAAGCTTCCGGATGAAAAGTGATATATGAAGCTCCGGCTTCGGCAAACATAGGTACAAGTGCATCTACCGGCTCCACCATCAGATGAACATCCACAGGATAGGAAACATTTTTGGTTATGGATTTACATACCAAAGGTCCAATCGTCAGATTCGGGACATAGTGATTATCCATAACATCAAAATGGATAATGTCGGCACCGGCCTCCATTACAGTCTCTATCTCTTCACCAAGACGAAAAAAGTCAGCCGAGAGAATGGAAGGAGCTATCCAGTATGACTGTTTCATTTAACTTTACCACCTTCAAACGTTGCAAGAATTTCGGTCACCTCATCACGCTCGTCAGCATGCATTGCAACTTTTCGTACAACCTGAAAATTATCTATGCAGGCCGCATCATAGTACAGTTCAGTTATAAACTCCGTGCTGTGATTGCTTATGAAAACCTTTCCTTCATCATTATTTTTAAGAAATTCCTTCGCCATACAATGCAGTCTTCGCTGATCATCAAGAGTGAACGGATAACCGCCGTAACCGGTAAATGTTTTGTCATTAATTGGAGCATACGGAGGATCACAGTAAATTACACTGTTTTTCGGAGAAATCGCAAATGTTTCACTGAAATCCTGGCAAAAAAATTCAACGTTCTTCTGGGACTTGGCGGCAAAATCCATAAGTTTACCCTTAAAGTCATCAAAATCAGGAAGTTTTTCTGACTTTGCACCGAAAGGAACATTGAAAAGACCTTCACTGTTATATCTGCACAGCCCGTGAAATCCGAACCTGTTCATAAAAATGAAAATAGAACTTCGCCTAAGAGATTTTTCAAACGGATCCTTATTGAACTCATCCCTTAACTTTAAATACGCGTCCTTGTTTACGAAATCAGGATCCCAGAGTTTGTTAAGTTCTGAAATCAGAGCATCAGGATCATCCTGAAGGAGCTGGTATGTATTTATCAGATCCCGGTTTGTATCTGCCAGAATATATCTTTCATAGCTTGTATTAAGAAAAAGCACGCCGCAGCCTACAAATGGCTCTACCAGAACTTCTCCTCTGGTCGGGATCCGCATAAACAGAAAGTCTATTATTGAACTCTTTCCTCCGACCCATTTTAAAAAAGGGAAAACCTTCTTACCATTGGCTGTCTTTAGAAGACCCGTCATTTCTTCTCATTCCTAACTGCAGCTGTTGTTTTAACCCAGGCACCTCCGCCTATCTTTCTTGCCGCCTGATGAGCTTCCTGCTGAGTCGAATAATATCCGACAACAAGAACATACTTGAGGGCATTGTTTTTTCTTTCATAAATGATGGCACTGTCACCAAGTTTTTTCTTCTTTGCCTGAAGATCAGAAATATTGGAACTGCAGGCAACCTGAACAACATAATTTCCGCTGGCAGAAACTTTAGGCTGTCCGCTTACATCGTTGAATGGACGAACCTCACCGACCTTCACGGCAGGTGCGGTCTGCTTCTGATCAGGCTTTTTAGCAGTGTTTTTGTCATTCCTGTCCTTCTGATTACCTGCCACAGTGGTACTCTTGGGATCATTTTTTACCTGAACGGCATCTGTCCCGGGCTGAGCAGTCTGCGGCTTTTCTGTCTTCTCAGTCTTTGCTGTCGTAACCGTGCCCGGCAACTGCTCATTTTTGCTGCTTACCGCAGAAATCTGCTTGTCATCCGGCTTTGCAACCACTGCTTCTTTATTGTCGGTATTCTTAGGCAGATCTGCCGATGCAACAGTATCCTTACCCTGATCTGTTTCCTTAATATCTGTCTGCCTGCCATGATCAGAATTTATAACAATCTCATCATTATTATCTGCTTTCGACGGTTTGTCGGATTGGTTCGCACCAGGCTCCAGCTTCAGTGCCTCATCTGAAATATTGCCGGCAAAAATGTCACCGCCATTATCGATACCATCCGGATCAACAGAAGGATTATCATCCACACCCTTGATCATGTTGTTCACCATATCTGTCTCCACCTGCTGTTCACCGGACTTGTTTGAACCGGTTTTAACAGCGGAAGGCAGTTCGGTATGTGTTGTTACCAGAACCTCCTCCTGAGATACATTTCCAGGCTGTCTCTTAAGAAGCATTGTAATCACACCAAGGAGTGCGATAGTCAGAATTGCAGCCACCACAATAACAACAATTTTGTTCGGTCCCTTAGGTCCCGGAATGGATTTGTTCATTTTATGTAATGCTCCATCTTGATTTGTAACATCTGACTCAACTTCATCACGGCTTATGGTATCTGCTGCCCTGAAGTTGTTCATAACAAAATTTTCTGCAAATTCCACAATCTGGTTTGGCTGAGAGCCACAGTCATCAGCCAGTTCCTCAAAGGATATATCGCGAAGGTTCTCTGATACAACCTTTCTGCTGATTATGGTTTTAAGAAGAGTAATTTTCTCCCCGGGGCTCAGGTGACTTATCGTAACCTCGTAAACCTCGGGCGGATTCTTGACATCCTTGATCCTGATAAGATCAACAAGCAGATGACTTGTTGTAATTACGACCGACAGATTTAAGACAAAACCGTAATTAACATAAAAACGGTAAAGTTCATTGAGGAAATTCTGATCGTAGTAATCAATAGCGTCAATAACAATCAAAAAGTTCTGCTGATCTGTCTCAAACATTCTGGCCGTTTCCGACAGATCATCATTTTTGTCAAAGAGATCAGTATTGAATACCCCCTTGATAATACAACTGCGGATATCCGACACCTGCGATTCAGGAAGACTTCTGAAAATGACAACCTTGTAGTGAACACCCTCGGTGAAACCGTTAGCAGCCAGATAATGAGAAAGAAAAGTCTTGCCGCTTCCCTCTTCTCCGTTCAGGACTACGAAACTCGGCTTGGCATTTACAACGCTGACAATCTGGTTAACCAATTCACTCTGAGAAGGAAGCAATTTTATATCACTCATGCTCGATTCTCTCGATTATATTCCTGACTTCTGCATCTGAAACATCTGAATACAGAGATGCTCTGCCAATCTTATCAGGCAGTATGTACCTTATGGTACCTGATTTTACCTTTTTGTCATGACGCATATGATCCAGATAATCTTCAGCACTCATGCCCTGCGGTGAACTGAGAGGAAGTTTTGCATCTGCCAGAAGCCTGCGAATACGCTCATAATAACTGCTGTCAATATATCCGCGTTTCAGCGACAGGCGGGACGCAAGAACAATTCCGGCAGCTACGGCCTCCCCGTGAAGCCACACTCCGTATCCCACATGATTCTCAATAGCATGACCAAAGGTATGTCCCAGATTAAGAATGGCTCTTATACCGCCCTCCCTTTCATCCTGGTGGACAACATCAGCCTTAATCTCACAGCATCTTGCAATGACGGAGGAAAGCATGTCACCATCCAGAGCGAGCAGCCGGGACATGGAGGATTCCAGCAGTTCAAAGAGTTCACTGTCCCATATGATGCCGTACTTAATCACCTCAGCCATTCCGGCAGACAACTCCCGGGCAGGAAGAGTACGAAGGCAGTCAGTATCAATAACAACACCTCTCGGCTGATAGAAAGCACCAATCATATTCTTGCCGAGTTCATGATTTACGCCGGTTTTTCCTCCCACCGAAGAATCAACCTGGGCGAGAAGAGTTGTTGGTACCTGAACAAAATCAACACCGCGCTGATAGGCAGAAGCTGCAAAACCAGATATATCACCGACAACGCCGCCGCCGAGTGCAACAACTGTACTGTCTCTCCCCATTCCGTTCTTCAGCATTGATGTCAGAACCTGATTAAAGGATTCCAGAGTCTTAAAGCATTCTCCGTCAGGAAGAATGCATTCTCTTACCTGACAGAAAGCATCAAGTGCACTGTGCAGACTTTTCATGTACAAAGGTGCAATTGTTGAATTGGACACAACCATCACATTGTGATGGCGGATAATATCCTTAAAAGAATCGGCTCTGGATATAAGACCGCTGCCAATAATAATAGGATAGCTGCGATCAGCTAAATCAACATTCAGTTTATTCAAAATCAGTCCTTTTGTTGCAAAAGATGAACGATGCTCTGAACAACTCCACGCACGCCAAGCTCTGATGTATCAACTACATAATCTGCAACGGCACGATACAGAGGTTCCCTCTCCTTCATCAGATTTTCTAAAACAAGCTTCGGGTTTTCTGTCTGCAGCAGAGGTCTCTTTTTATCCTTACATGTTCTCTGATACTGTTTCTCCACTGGAGTGTGAAGATAAATAACAGTTCCACGGGAAGAAAGATATGAACGGTTGATTTCTCGTTTGATCGATCCGCCACCTGTAGCAAGAACTATGTCCTGTCTCCTGGTAAGTTCATCAATTACGTCTGTTTCTCTGTTGCGAAATCCTTCCTCACCCTCTGCATCAAATATCCAGGATATGGCTGCGCCTGTTTTACGTTCTATTTCTGAATCAGAATCAACAAATTCCAAATGTAGTTGGGAGGCCAGTATCCGACCGATTGTGGATTTTCCGGTACCCATAGGTCCAACTAAAAAAATATTCATTACAAAAACACAATAAAATCTAATTTAAAATTTATCACGATGCCAAAACATTCAAAGACAATAATTCAATTATTTCAAATGCTTTGAATGATACCGTCAGAGATAACAAAATCAAACAAAAAATTTCAAATATATGAACTCATCAAAAAAAATACCCGCTGGTGTCAGATGAAAGTCAGTTAAAACATGTCGTTCAGACAGTATGAATATAAATATGAACCTTCCTAATGATTCGATTACAGATAACTAAAGTAAGAAATATCCTGTAAATCGAAAACATACTGACAACAGCACCCGCATAAGATCAATTATACCACGTTGCAGCATGTATCTCTGTGCTTAAGAGTTGAGTTTGGAAGTTTAGAAATTAAAAATCAAAGAACAAAATATATCGCGCACGATCAAAAGAGGCCGGCAAAAGCCGACCTCAAAATCGTTTCAACTAATGCAATTACTGCTTATCAACAATAATCTTTGGTGTTACAAAGATCAGGAGTTCTCTCTTAACATTCTTATCATTGGTGTAACGGAAAAGAGCACCAAGGAATGGAATGTCACCAAGCAGCGGAACCTTGCTTACGCTCTTTGTTATGCTCTGCTGGTAGATACCGCCGAGAACTATAGTCTCACCGTTTTCAACCAGAACCTGAGTTGTTACCTGCTGAGTGTTAACAGATGTCGCAGTTCCGGTACCGGTCTGAACAGCATCGCCGAGAGTATCCTGAGTTACCTTCAAATCAAGGATAATTCTGTTGTCAGGAGTAATCTGCGGGGTTACCTGAAGACTCAGAGTTGCCTTTGTCCATTCAACGGAAGTTGCACCTGATGAAGTAGAAACTTCAGTCGGGAACATGGTACCCTGTTCGATGAGAGCCTGCTTCTGGTTAGCTGTTGTAACACGAGGGCTTGCAATGACTTCAGCTTTGGTTTCAGATTCAAGAGCTGACAGATACATATCTACCAGCACATTATCCCAAATCTTACCAATGGAGATACCGATACCCTGAGTTGCAGTCTGGAATGCTGTCTGGCTCATGAAGTGACCGTGGTTTATATCACCTACTGTAATAGGATAAGAGGTACCGTCGCCGCTGTCACCACTGTATACACCGTATGGATCAAGACGTGTGCTGCTTGCCATCGGAATTGCAACCTGAGGAGAGTTGTTCTGAAGTTTACTGAAGGACCAGTTAACTCCGAGTTCATCAGTTACATTCTCATCAACTGTAACGATACGTGCCTCGATAGAAACCTGCTTGACAGGAATATCGAGTCTCTTTACGAGATCCATAATCTTTTCAATTGACTCGTTTGTATCCTTGACAATCAGAGTATTGGTTCTGGCATCAACAGAAACGGAACCGCGAGGAGAAAGGATCGAATTGCCCATTGCCGCGGCACCTTCACCTGCCTTGACATTTGACGACGTACTCAAAAGTCCTGCGATATCAGAAGCCTTGGCATAATTGATCTGGATGTACTCATTTACAAGAGGAGCAAGTTCCTCAACCTTCTTCTTTCCCTCCAGTTTCTGCTGCTCAAGATCTGCAAGTTCCTTTGCCTGGGCAACAAGAAGAATATTGCCGTCAAGACGCTTGTCCAAACCTTTCACTCTCAGGATAGTCTCAAGAGCCTGCTCCCAAGGTACGCTGTCCAGACGAATAGTTATATTGCCCTTTACAGTATCTGTAGTTACCAGATTGAAATTGTTGAAGTCAGCAATGAGCTGAAGTACGGTTCTTACAGGAACATCCTGGAAGTTAAGGGAAATAGGCTTTCCGTTATACTTAGGTAGATCCTTCTTTGGCTCAATCTTCTTGCTGATCACAACTTCATAGTTATTGCCGTTCTGGTTGTGCTTTACATTGACCATTCCGTTGCAGGCAATGTCAACAACAGCCATGCCGCCTCTCTTCGAAACGTTGATATTCTTCACTACCGTGCCGAAATCGCTTACGTCATAAGTCTGAAGTTGATCTGCACTTACAGCAGTTGAGTTGAAACGGAGCTGAACACTGTTGCCTCTCGGTGATACGTCAACAGCGGCAGAGTTGTTATCGAGGGAAATAACCACCTTTCCGGTGTTTCCGTCAATCTTCTTGAAGTCAACATTGTTAATCTGATTGATTGCAACGGCAGCTGATGAACCAGCATTGGCACGGGCCGCCATCGTTTCACCGTTCTGACCGAGGTTGACAATAAGCGAACTGCCGTTCTGTGTAATCTTGTATGGAACAAGATCATTCAGACCAACACGCATCTGAAGATTTGAACCTGTGTTAACCATGGTTACATCTCTTACTGCACCGCGGTTGATAGGTACATTATTGCTTGAAAGTCCGTTCTCGGAATCAGATACATTGAGAAGAAGGTAATTAGGACGATATTTCAACACATCAGTGTAAGATGGTACCTGGCCGTCAAACTGAAACTCAATTGCAGTCTGTCCTGCCATCATTGTATTAATCTTAACATTCTGAAGTTTTGCAGCATCAGCAGGCAAAGATGCACCAGCCAAAGTTGCTAATCCCACTAATAGACCAATGTTTGTTCTACGTAAATTCATAATATTTCCTGCCTACTATTTATCGTAACTACTTGAAACTGAAAGTTCGAGTTGTGTTGGTTTTAATTCATAGCAACCGTCACCCTTGCCGATATATTCCTCAATTTCAATGGCGTTAGGTGTAATTGCGGTAATCTTACCATAATTCAGACCGATGTAATTTCCGACTGAAACCTTCTGATGCTCAATATTGCTTCCGCTTCCACCAGTATTGATAAGAGCCCAGAGCTTACCTGCACCATCCCTGAAAGTTCCTCTCATGGACAGGTTATCAAGTGAGAACTGCTCCAGCAGATCCTTTGGTCTGGTTGTATCAGGCTGCAGACAGTCCGAACTCTTCTTTGAAGAATGCTGAACAACAATATTCTCAGGTTTAGGTAATGAGAAAGGAGAGCGATCAGTCTGCGGTTCAAATGGCATAGCCTCAAACTTCACAGGCTCAGGAAGCGGCTCAGGAGGCTGAGTCGGCTGATTCAGACTGTTTCTGACATATTCCTGAAGGTTTGCATCCACAGCTTCGCAACCTGCTAGCATCATCGCTGAAACCGACAGTATTACTACTGGTAATAATTTGACTTTCATTATCTTCTACCTCCACTTTGACCCTGCGGATTTGCCTTATTCGCATTCTCAGAATTATAGCGGTAGGTCTTCGCTGTCATACTCATCTTAAGATTCTCAGAATTATTTGACTGATGGTCAATCACAAACTCTTCGATAACAACGATACGACTTAAATTAGCAACGTCAGCAGTAAAATTACCAATTTTATCGTAGTCACCGACTATCACGATATTCATCGGAAGTTCAGTATACATTTCACGTCTGATTTCAGATGCCCACTGAATCTTTTCAATCTTGAGACCGTTATCGGTTGCCGTCTTGCTTATATCGCTGAGCAACTGAGCGACCTCGTTGCTGTTAGGAAGCATCTTCAACTGATCCTGAATCATAGACTGAAGCTTTCTCTTCTGCTCTTCGTATGCCTCTATGTTGTTGGCACGCTGAGCTTTTTCGGCAAACTCTTTCTTGAGCTGCTCCTCCTTCAGAGCCAGATTTTCCTGTTCTTCCCATGGAGAACCGTCAGCATAAAAGATAAAGTATGCGAATACACCAAGAACCAGGGCAAAAACCAGAACCATGGCCAGCATCTTTACCGGCAGCGGCAAGGAGCCCGGATTTTGGAAATTTAGATTGTTGAAATCAATACTAGCCATTATCTTCTACCTCTGTTCTTTGCACTCACCTCTGTCTGTTCCTTTGAGTAAGGGACTGAGAAGGACAGATCGAAGTTGTTCAGATTAAGACCAAACTTTGCGGCAGCAGCTGCAACCACACTGTTTGAGTTACGCTGAGAAACGATATCCTTGATTACAGGATTCTTAAGCCAAGGACTTGCTTCAATTGCTCTAATCATTGAAACAACGCGCAGATGAGCTTCAGTGGCACCCGTTACATTTACCATTCCATCCTTGAACGCAACCTTATCGAGATAGATACCGCTGCTTACGAAACTAGGGAGATCATTAAGCAGGTGAACGACCTGGTTACGGGATTCCTGCAGACGATTAATGGTATCCATACGCTGAAGCATACTCTGGATATCTGCTTTCAGACTGCTGATCTTGCTAATCTTGTCATCAAGTTTCTTTATTTCGGTAGTAAGATAATTATTTCTTTCCTTCTGACGTTCAACCATCTGCAAAACACCGACGTATGCACAGGCTCCTATAATGGTTGCCACAATCAGAACAATGAGCATGTTAGTATAAAAGCTTCTGTCTTTTCGAGCTTTCAGTACTTCACGCCATGGTAAAAGGTTTATATTTGACATGGTTCAAAGCTCCTTAATGCAAGTCCCAGTGCAGTCATATACTTAGCACCATGCTTAAGCACTTCAGTCCTAAGATTAGTTGCAGTATCCAGAGGATCAGGGTGTCTGACCTCCTTTTTAATCTGATTGGATAAATAATCAGCAAAATTAGGAAGCAGACTGCCACCGCCTGTCAGCACAACCAAATCAACCTTGGTCTTGTTTGAAGCTGATGCATACAACTGCAGATTACGTTTAATCTGGTTACACAGAAGAGAGAAGTGCTGAGGTTCAACATCATGCTTTGCATCAGCAGGTAGTCTTTCCTGAACCTTCATCTTTTCGGCTTCTTCATACGGTACATTATAGAAATGAGCTATTGACTGGGTATAGTTGTCGCCGCCAAAACTCTGCAGACGGGAATACACAATCTCACCGTTAACCATAATACCGAAAGTCATGGTAACAGCGCCAATATCAACAATGGCACATACCTTCGACTCTGTACTTGCCAGTTCCGGAACCAGAGCAGTTGCAGCTCTTCCCACAGCATGAACTGACAAATCAATAACCCTTACATCGCACCCACATTCTGCGAGAATAGCCTCACGGTCGCGAATATTCTGAGTCTTGGTAGCACTGATCAGAACATCGTTCTTGGAAGGATCCTCAAGATTCGGTCCAATGATCTCATAATCAACACTCACCTCTTCAGAAGCAAATGGAATTATTGAATCAGACTCGCGGCTTACGAAATCCTGAAGAGCCTCATCGGTATCGATGGAATTGTCAACAGGAATAACCTTGCTGATAACGTTAGAACCTGATACAGAAGTAGCAACATACCGGGTTTTCACACCCATACCGCGAATCAACTGATTAACCGCTTTGGTCACAGCTTCCTGATTTTGGATTTGATAATCCATAATCGCACCTTTCGGAGTAGGAATCTCAGCGCATTGTTCAATTTGGAAATTGCCTTTTCTGCCCTTTATTGCAACAGCTTTGATAGACTGGCTACCGAAGTCTATTCCAATCATGGAATATATGTTGCCATGATTTTTATTTACTAGTTTTTGCATAAATGCATCCGTGGTGTTAGTGAAAAAATACTACAATAGGTTATTCTATACTCTTAAATCAAAAGATCTAGAATGAACTCTTAAACAAAACTCGCTATTTTGACGAGCGTAACAAAAAATCTTTTTCTTGAGAACAAATCCAAACTTTGAGAGTCTAAAATCGATTAAAAAATATACAGTACCCGTTTATGCCGTTTACATTCCTAAAATGCAGTATATTACAGTTCGTGACGGCGGTTTTCTTCTTTTTTGTGAAACAGCCAAATGTGATAAAATACACATGTTTGAATTTGCATTCCTTTTTAATTTACTGATCTGCAGCAACCTTTCTGGTTCAGATGATCATCAGGAAATATGAGAAATTTATGTTAACCTTTATCAGCCGTACTATCTGGTTTTTACTTCTTTGCGTTTCCGTTGCCATTGCCGCATGCTGCGTTTTCTTCCTTAAAATGGAAAGAGAACTGCCGGATATCAACGAACTGAAAAATGTAGAATTCGAAACTCCGATGCACATCTATTCAAGTGACGGCAAACTCATGTATGTTTTCGGACAGATCAAACGTGAGCCCATAGCGATACAGGATGTTCCCAAAATGCTGATAAATGCCTTTGTTTCAATTGAGGATCAGCGTTTTTACGAACACTCCGGGTTTGATGCCATCGGTATTATCAGAGCTGCACTGGAATATGCCAAAACCCAGAAAAAGAAGCAAGGTGCCAGTACCATAACTCAGCAGGTGGCCAAAAACTTTTTCCTGACCAGGGAGAGAACCTTCGAACGAAAAATCAAGGAACTGATCATTTCTCTCAAAATGGAAAGAGAACTGACCAAGGATCAGATTATGGAGCTGTACCTCAACAAGATAGCTCTCGGTCACAATGCATACGGAGTCGTGGCAGCAGCAAAAGTATATTTCGGGAAAAACCTCAAGGATCTCACTCTCAGCGAAATGGCGGTGCTTGCAGGTCTTCCGAAGGCTCCGTCGACCTACAACCCCATTTCTCATCCTGAAAAAGCAAGGGAACGCAGGGATCTTGTTCTCTCAAAAATGCTTGAATACAAGTATATAACTAAGCAGGAATACAACGAGGCAAGGGAGGAACCTGTCATCTCATCCTATCACGGACCGGAAATTGAATTCAGATCAGACTATATCAGCGAGATGGCAAGACAAAGAGTTATTGATCGTTTCGGTGAAAATGTAACAACAAAGGGAATCAGGGTATACACCACCGTAAACTCAGAAGTTCAGACGCTTGCAGATGAGGCTGTTTTCAAGGGAATAATGGAATACGACAGACGCCACGGATACCGAGGAGCAGCTAAAGAGCTCTGGACATCCAAGGAAACACCGTGGACTGAGGAACAGATCCAGAAATATCTGAAGGATCTGCCTACCGTAAACAAACTGATCCCAGCTGTAGTAAACAAGGTTACTGAAAGAGAAATAGACGTTTCCATGAAAAACGACCACCATGGAGTAATTCCGTGGGAGGGAATCAAATGGGCAGCCAGGTTTCTTACCGATCGCCGTACCACAGGTCTGCCGCGCTCTGCAAGAGAAGTTGCAAAGCCGGGGCAGCTGATCTACGTGTATACTGATGAAAAGGGAGTTCTCCAGTTGTCACAGATCCCTGCAGTCCAGTCGGCACTTGTATCTCTTGATCCTAAAAACGGAGCCATAAGGGCCATGGTCGGCGGCTTCAGCTTTACCCAGAGCAAATTCAACCGTGCCGAGCAGGCCAGAAGACAGCCTGGTTCAAACATAAAGCCGTTTATATACTCTGCAGCAATTGAGCACGGATATACTGTTTCAAGTATCGTCATGGATGTGCCTATAGGATCCTGGTCATCAGGAAAAAGCAGCAAATGGCATCCGAAGAATTCGCCTAATGTGTACGACGGTCCTATAACACTGAGAGAGGCTCTGGCAAAATCCAAAAACGTGGTGGCTGTGCGACTTCTCAGAGGAACAGGACTGAAGAACGTGGTAGCACACCTGGAAAAACTTGGATATGCAGTACCTAAGGTATATCAGAATGAACCGCTGGCACTTGGTACACTGGAAATGACCCCGCTTGAGCTTGCAAGAGGCTACGCAGTTCTTGCCAACGGCGGTTTTCTGCTTCATCCGTACATCATACAGAGAATAGAAGATGACAGCGGCAATCTGCTTTATGAAGCAAATCCTGTAATTGCCTGCACTACATGCGACGACCATGTTCTTGATCCTCAGGCCTATTCCGACGGTCACGGTCACCGTATCGCGAAGCAGGTTCTGTCTCATGCCAACACATTTCTTGTAGCTGAAATGATGCATACCGGCATATACGGCGGAGCGGACAGGGGCTTAAGCGGATTCAACGGTACCGGCTGGCGCACAGCCAAGGCAATGCCAAACAGAAAGGATTTTTCCGGAAAAACAGGAACAACCAACAATTCAAAGGACTGCTGGTTCTCAGGATTCAATGCCGATGTGGTAACAAGTGTATGGATAGGATTCGACAATCATGCAAGAAGTCTTGGTCGTGAGGCTGGAGCAACGGCCGCACAGCCCATCTGGAACTACTTCATGGTTCCGTACATGAAGAATTTCCCGGAAAATCCTGTATACAGACCTGAAACCGTTATTACGCATAAAGTCAACAGAGCTACAGGTCTCTTCGTCGGCGACGGGGCAGGCAATGCCAGAAACGAATTTTTTGAGATAGGAACAAATCCGGCAGATCACTCCGCTTTCACCGGAGGTGCCAGCAACAGTTATTTCAACTATGACTCCGGTAAGCAGAACTCCGGCGGAGGAAGTGAAAGCGGTGTTCCATCAGCCAGCGACCTGTTCTGATTTCTGGTTCTGAAATTAACTGTCATGACACTGCGCTAAACAGCAGCGTCAGGAACTGCAAAGTCCTGACGCTGTTTTAGTTGGTCAACTACCCATCACCTAAAGGAAATGGGCTTGTAACTGCCCAGTCTTCGTAACGCGTTGCGTCTCCGAACTTTTAACCCCGATAGATATTGCTATCTAAAATGGCGCTACATCACAGGGTGGCTGACAAACCCTTTACAGCAAAGATTTACCCAGCTGTAACTGTATCAGGTACCTGACTATCTTCGAGATAGTTGAATCCCATGCGGTACAGATTCATAACTCCAATGCGGTCATCATTATATTCAGAGATACAAGGAAACTCCAGATCGATAAAGGAGTACGATTCTCCTACCACCACCCAAGGGGTAGCGGGTTTCCGAACCTAAGATTTATATGAAACGATTTAATCACATCAGAGTATGGCAAGAAAGACCGGAACAATCAGCGGCGGAACAGTTTCCCACCATCTCTAATTTGAGAAATCATATCAGAAGAAAATCCAGTTCCGGTAGTTAATTAAGCCACGCTTCTCTGACTCCGAAGAAAAAGACGTTTTTATCATACATCCCCTAACTTCTCAATAATATCACCTCGCATAGCATAGTTCCTCCTCAAAAAAATTTTTTTCTTTCCATCAAAAATTTTTTATCGTTGTTACTTCATTGATATCACTATATTTCTCTTTTTAGTGATCCCTTTTTTATTTCTACGAGAACGCCTGAGATTCACAATTGACTTAATTTCTGCGAGGTGGTATTATAACCTCGCAAAAGGAGTTACTATGGCAAGAATCGATCGGTCTTCTGACAACCTTTATGACTGGCCCAAGGGGGCATACATTCGTAACAAACGCTATCTGTATATCAATACCAGTAATCGGTATGTGTCACCCGACGAGAAGCAGGAAAAGGGTACCAGAGGATATACTGATCACGATAGTATCTGTATAGGAGTTGTTGAGGATCCGGATCATCCGGAAAAGCGAAAATTTTATGCCAATATGGGATATCTTGCCATTTTGAAACCATCTGAACTTCCGGAGCCGCCAATGTTCTCTGACTCTCTGACAGTGGGTCTGA
>CADBNP010000262.1 GCA_902796095.1 uncultured Aeromonadales bacterium
AAAAAACCGGTGGCAAAACATATGCCATACCAGTGTATGTGTAAATGGAGAAAATCGATACTAAATGCTACGGGATCCGGATTCCAGTGAAAAATCATGACAGTTCATAACGTACAGAAAAAAGTTCTTAAAGGCATAAAACAACAATACAATGTATTCACTTCGCTAAGTCTAATAATCCAGACAGACAAAAACAGAATACAAAACTGTCTCAACGCCTCAACCAGTGATCCGGACGGCGATCTGACAAACTCCAGAATTATTATAGCCTCCATTTTCGTAAAGACACGGCGACTTACGCTTTTACCGGATCAAAATCCAAAGTTAAAATCTACCCATACTGTGCTTTATTGTCAACGGTTTTATCACTGAAGAAATCAAACAGATGTATCCAACATGCTGGCGGAAAATCTGAATCTCCTGCCGGACTGTTTACCATAGAGATTGCGTTCTAATTATGAAAAAGGTAAAAACTAATCTCATTCGGCCATTTTTACAGAGCATTTCTTACCATGAAATGCTATACCTCAGTATATCAGCATAACCATCCTGCTTTAGATTAAAATCGTACTGATTACGACTGAACTGTTCAAGGGCATTTTCGCAGGTTTGGTTTAAACTCCTCGGTGTATGAGTTTCGCATTTTTTGAATTCAAGAGTTACTGCCGAGCTGCTGGCGTCCGTCAGAAGAATATCAGAATACCCGTTGCCGCTTTCCTGATTGGACTTCTGTGTTAAGTCTCCTGTCGTTATTATTGAAAGCACCCCGGCCATAAAGCCGTGATAGTAGCTTTCATATGATGAATCGCTGAAACTGATAAAGGTCATCAGCATGTCGTTGATGATGCTCTGAACATCCTTTGGTTCTCCTTTGAAGAGAGCATCTCTCAGACTGTATGATTTTTCAACCCATTCAGAGTTACGTTCACTGTCTTCATAAACTGCAAGTCCTTCAAACAGTTTTTCCTATCTGCTTCTGTCATCCGGATTTGAATAGTTTATCTCCACGAATTTTTCTATCATGCTCATGGAAAGAGTTTTTCCGAAGCGGCGGTGCCTCAGCAGCATTGTAACCACCGCTCCTGTCAGAATTTCTTTAAGACAGGACGTTTTATCTATGTAAATCTTTCCCTGATTTATCAGTTCCTCAAAATCTTCAAAGTTGACTGGAAAATCAGTGCTTGAAACAGTCATTGCAGAAATCTCCAATAATTTGGGATACTGGCAGAATAACAGTCTTAAACTGTTGTGATCTGAATAATTATTATTCCTGTCTGCATCAGGCTGATGCAAATTTTCTACTGGAATTTAAGACATTGCTTCATAAAAAGACTCAAGCAATAATAGATAGAGAGAAGAAAAAGACAAATGGAAACAAAGCCCTGTTCTGAAATGGTATGTATATGTATGTGCCAGTTTATTTAGCTGCAACAACGTAACTTCTATCTTCGGTAATCATCATAATTGTCATTTTCAAAAAAAGTCATGCTGTTGCCTTCAGTCTTTTTGCTCTCATATGATGCAAAATCAGCCTCTCTGTACAGCTTCTCCAGACTAGAATTCCTGCCCACATCAAAAAACGAAATTCCGACACTGAGACGGATCCTGAAATTCTTCAGCTCCTCTATATAAATGGAATCAACTTGATTAAAAAAGCGCTTCATCAGCTCAGAAGCTGTATCTCTGTCAGTAACCGCCACGGCAAAAACGGCAAACTCATCACCGCCGAGTCTCATAACAACATCATAGTTGCGGAATGTTTTGCGCAGGCATTCGGCAATGGCAATAATCACCTTGTCACCCACATCATGACCATAGTTATCATTAACTGACTTAAACTTATCTGCGTCAAACAGAGCATACATGCCGCTCTGCATATTGGAAATCATTGTTCTGATCCTGGATTCTCCGCTTCTGCGGTTTAAAATTCCGGTCAGATGATCGGTTTCAGAAAGATATATCAGTTTTTCACGTTCACGCTTTTCTGCATCGATATTTTCGATCATCAGAAGAATCTTATCCAAATCAGCACTTGGTTTATGCTGTGAAGCAATAAACCTGGCACGGCTCCACAGACCGTCACGGTTCAAAAATTCAAGAATTATCGATTCTCTTCCTGTCATACGTCTGGACAGAGTTCTTAAATCAACAAACTCCTGCACAACATTTTTTGAAACGTCGTCAGCCAGATTATTCATCTCCTTCGAAATGTACTCCTGGGCATCTGACATTACTTTTCCAAGGACTGACATTCCACCATCCCCGGTTCTGCTGCAAAGATGTCTGCAGGTATTGATACTCAGAGATATCTCATACATGAAATCATATATTTCAGCTACCATGAGCATATTTTCATCGAGCTTTTCAATGTCACGCTGTTTACGGATAAGATTGTGAAAAACGACCACTACGACAGAAAGAACAAGCAGAATCAGTAAAACCGAAACGGTAAATATGATCTTAAGCGAAACAAAGTAATCATCAGCATTTGCAATGCCTACTACATACCAGTGTCCGCCGACATCTCTGACGTCAACAACATATCTGACACCGTCAAATTCCACCACGACGTAACTGTTGTTCCTCAGTTCGTGGATGTTGGAGACAACATACTCATAAACACTGCTGATTTTTCCGTCGAGAACATCATAGTTCTTTCCGACATAGGAAACATCAGAATGAGAAATAACAAGACCTTGATCATTTACAATCATATGTTCATAGCCGTCATCTCTGCTTAGATTTACAACACTCTCCTGAATTCTGTCCAGAGGCAGATCAACTCCCATAACGTTTTGTTTATTGTTGAGTGTAACAGCAACAGTCATGGTGATCTTCTGAGTA
>CADBNP010000263.1 GCA_902796095.1 uncultured Aeromonadales bacterium
ACGGACACGATGCACCGCCACCGAAGCCTTCTCACGGGCATGATGCACCGCCTCCAAAGCATTCTCACGGACACGATGCACCGCCACCGAAGCCTTCTCACGGACATGATGCACCGCCACCGAAGCCTTCTCACGGGCATGATGCACCGCCTCCAAAACCTTCTCACGGACATGATGCACCGCCTCCAAAGCCTTCTCACGGACACGACGCTCCGCCACCGAAGCCTTCTCACGGGCATGATGCGCCGCCTCCAAAGCCTTCTCACGGACATGATGCACCGCCTCCAAAGCATTCTCATGGACCGATGGTAATTCCACCGGGACCGGGTGTAGGTCCTGGGCCTCATCCGCATCACTGATGAACGGATCAGACAGAAGTCTGAATTTTCTAAAAAAAATCCCTCGAACTGAGGGATTTACTGTTGGAGACTCCTAAAATATTCAGTCTTTGAGATAGGATTCAAGTTCATCAACGAATTGTACAGCTCTGCCGATATAAGTTGCAGGTGTAAGATTCAGGAGCTCATTCTTTGCTTCCTGGGGAATATCAATTGTTTCGATGAAATTCTTCATGATTTCCGCATTAACCTTCTGTCCTCTGGTAAGAGCCTTCAGTTTTTCGTATGGCTTTTCAATGCCGTATCTGCGCATAACCGTTTGAATAGGTTCAGCGAGAACTTCCCAGTTGTTATCCAGATCTCTGGCCAAATTCTCAGGATTTGCCTCCAGTTTGGAAATACCCTTGAGTGTAGACTGATATGCAATCAGACTGTAACCGAAAGCGACGCCGATATTGCGAAGAACTGTACTGTCTGTAAGATCCCGCTGCCATCTTGATACAGGTAGCTTTGCTGCCAGATGGCTGAAAACTGCATTGGCAAGTCCGATGTTTCCTTCGGAATTCTCGAAATCAATCGGGTTAACCTTGTGTGGCATGGTAGAGGATCCCACCTCTCCTGCAATCGTCTTCTGCTTGAAATGACCGATGCTGATATATCCCCATACATCTCTGTCAAAATCCATCAGTATTGTGTTGAATCTGGATACGGCATTGAACAGCTCGGCCACATAATCATGAGGCTCGATCTGAGTTGTGTACGGATTCCAGGTAAGTCCCAGGTCAGTTACAAATTCCTGTGAAAGCCGGCACCAGTCTACATCAGGATAGGCCACCATATGAGCATTGTAGTTGCCTACCGCACCGTTGATTTTGCCCAGAATCTTTACCGCTTCAATCTGCCTGTACTGTCTGTGCAGGCGGTAGCAGACATTGGCCATTTCCTTTCCCAGTGTGGAAGGTGTTGCTGGCTGACCGTGGGTCCTGGAAAGCATAGGAATA
The DNA here is from genome assembly GCA_902796095.1 of uncultured Aeromonadales bacterium. Classification (GTDB taxonomy): domain Bacteria; phylum Pseudomonadota; class Gammaproteobacteria; order Enterobacterales; family Succinivibrionaceae; genus UBA2804. The sequence goes on from CADBNP010000263.1 coordinate 1,340, forward strand.
TCCCTGTACTTAACAGCCAGATCAGCTATGGCGTCGATTATTTTCTTCAACTGAGGCAGTAGAACACGATCTCTTCCCTCAAGAAGCATCAGACCGTGAGAATTGTTGTTTATATCTTCAGAGGTGCAGGAGAAGTGAATAAATTCACTGATTTTTGCCAGCTCTTCATTATCAGCTGTTTTTTCCTTGAGAAAATATTCCACTGCCTTGACGTCGTGATTTGTAGTTCTTTCAATTTCCTTGATGCGGGAAGCGTCTTTCACAGAAAAATTCTGGACTATGCCGTCAAGAAATGAAACAGCTTCATCTGACAGGTTGTTCACCTCGGTGATCCCCGGGCATGCAGCAAGTTTCTTGAGCCATGAAACCTCAACCCTGACACGGCATCTCATCAGACCGTATTCAGAAAAGATATCTCTGAGTTCGTTGCATTTGCTGCTGTATCGCCCGTCTATGGGTGATATTGCTGTTAATGAGGATAATTCCATTTTTTGCTCCTATATTACTTCTAGCATACGTTTTGCACATATGGCCATTTTTGAACGGTTGAAAATTAAACCGACCTGTGATCCGCCCATCTGACTCCACAGGATGCATGCTCTCATTGCTGACATGATAAGCGCTCTTATGAAGATAAGATTCATATCCTTTGAAAGTGCTTCCTTTGAGCCGAATATCTGCATGGCAAACAGATTGGGTTCTGAAATGTTGTGAACATACCAGTTGGCTATATGTTTGCTGACAAAAAGTGATTTATTCTCCTGGTGTGCAAGTGTTTCCTTGATGCTTATAAGTTCATCGGAGAATGACTGTCTGAGCTCATTGTGTGATGTGTACACTGACATCAGTTTCAGTATGGACGGTACGTAGTAATTAATTTCCTTAACAGCGGTGGCGTCGAGAGTGCTGCTGTCACTGAAAAAGGAAAGTCCGTTTTTAAGTTGTGCAAGAGGATAGATGGTAGTGGATGTTACCGACTCCGTTTTCAAAACCCCCTTGAGAAGGTGATCAGCAACGGTTTTATTAATTGTGCCGCTATGACCAATAACGCTAATCTGATACAGTGATTCAACCACTGCAGCCAAAGCGTAAGTAAGCTTGTTTATATCTACGTTCATACCAACCTTATTCTTTCCGTGATTATTCCGCCGCCCAGACATACCTCGTTACTGTATAACACTGCCGACTGGCCCGGTGTAACAGCTGCAACCGGGTGATCAAACATTATCTTTATGCTGCCGTTTCCATCAGGGTAAACGGTGCAGGGGATGTCTGGCTGACGGTATCTTGTTTTAACAGTGCATTTAAAAATCTCTCTGACAGGCTCTCTGTCCACCATGGTGAGACACGAGGCGGTAAGTCCTGTAGACATCAGCAGTCTGTTGGTGCCTCCCTGGGCAACTATCAGTACGTTGCGATCCAGATCCTTGTCCACAACATACCACGGTTCACCGTCAGAGTCCTTCTGACCTCCGATACCAAGTCCCTTTCTCTGACCAAGGGTGTGATACATGAGACCGTCATGTCGACCGATAACCTTCCCGTCAGGCGTTTCGATGTTACCCGGTTTCGCCGGAAGAAATCTGTTCAGAAACTCCTTGAATCTTCTTTCGCCTATGAAGCAGATTCCTGTGCTGTCTTTCTTAGCCGCTGTCTTCAGTTCCAGTTTTTCAGCCAGAGTTCTAACCTCTGTTTTTTTGATCATTCCGCCGACAGGAAAAATTGATTTTGCTATGCGCTCGTGACTTACGGCATGCAGAAAGTAACTTTGATCCTTGGCAGGATCGATTCCTCTCAGCAGTTCGAATTTTCCTGTTTTTTCGTTTAGCCGGTTCCGGACAAAGTGTCCGGTGGCCATGTACTCAGCTCCAAGCAGGGAAAAGGCGTAGTCCATGAAAGCCTTGAACTTGATTTCGCTGTTGCAGAGAATATCAGGATTCGGGGTTCTTCCGTTTTTGTACTCGCTGAGAAAATGTTCAAAAACATTATCCCAGTATTCAGCAGCAAAATTGACAGTCTTCAGTTCGATTCCGAGTCTGTCGCATACCGCCTGTGCATCGGCCAGATCTTTTGCTGCACTGCAGTACCCTGTGTCATCGTCCTCCTCCCAGTTTTTCATGAACAGTCCGACCACATCATAACCCTGCTCTCTGAGCAGATATGCCGATACGGACGAATCCACGCCGCCGGACATGCCTACAACCACTTTTCTGTTCATCCGATGATATCCTGCTGATGCGATCTGGATCTGCACTGAAGAGATCCTGCCTGTGTTCTGGAATTTATGCTATTTTAACAGATCTGATTTTGATTTCCTTGCAAATTTCCATTTTGATGTTCCTTCTATGTTTAACTACCTGCCTGATGGTATAATTGATTTAAAGGTTTTGACCGTTTCGTGCGGTATGTTTTTATAATTAAGATGGAGTTTTCTGATGACAAGCAAGGTTGTAATTCCTTCCAACGGAGAAAAAATTACTGTTAATGCAAATGGTACTCTGAATGTCCCTGCAAATCCGATCATCCCGTTCATAGAGGGCGACGGAATCGGCAGTGATATAACTCCTGCCATGATTAGGGTTGTTGATGCTGCTGTTTCAAAGGCCTACGGAGATTCAAGAAAAATCAGCTGGATGGAAATATACGCTGGTGAGAAGTCAACAAAGGTTTATGGCAGTGATGTATGGCTTCCTCAGGAAACTCTTGATCTTCTCAGGGAATATGTCGTTTCCATAAAGGGACCTCTTACCACACCTATCGGAGGAGGTATCCGCTCGCTTAATGTTGCCCTCCGTCAGAATCTTGATCTGTATGTGTGCCTCCGCCCTGTTCGTTATTTTGACGGTGTTCCTAGCCCGGTCAAGCATCCTGAACTGGTGGATATGGTTATTTTCCGTGAAAACAGCGAGGATATTTATGCCGGTATCGAATGGAAGGCTGATTCCCCGGAGGCTCAGAAGGTGATCAGTTTCCTGAAGAATGAAATGAATGTGACCAAGATCAGATTTGATGAGCACTGCGGTATCGGTGTAAAGCCTGTTTCAAAGGAAGGTACACAGAGACTTGTCAGGGCTGCCATTGAATATGCGATTGCCAACAACCGCAGATCTGTAACCCTTGTTCACAAGGGCAACATCATGAAGTTCACAGAGGGATCCTTCAAGGAATGGGGATATGAATTGGCCAGAGACGAGTTCGGCGGCAAACTCATTGACAAGGGTCCGTGGATGACAGTTCGCAATCCTAACAATAATCAGGATATTGTGATCAAGGACTGCATTGCTGATGCATTCCTTCAGCAGATCCTCCTGCGTCCTGCTGAGTACGATGTAATCGCAACACTGAATCTCAACGGTGATTACATGTCTGACGCTCTTGCCGCTCAGGTTGGCGGAATCGGCATTGCTCCCGGCGCTAACATTGGAAGCACATGTGCAATGTTCGAAGCTACCCACGGCACGGCGCCAAAGTATACCGGAATGGATAAGGTAAATCCTGGCTCAATCATCCTTTCTGCCGAGATGATGCTTCGTCATATGGGCTGGACTGAAGCTGCTGATCTGGTGATTAAGGGTATGGAGGGTGCCATCTCCGCAAGGAAGGTAACCTATGATTTTGCACGCCTTATGGAAAATGCAGTGGAAATCAAGTGTTCTGAATTCGCCGGTGAAATAATAGGAAATATGTAAGCCCGGCAGTTTTTCTGCGGGTATGCCCGCACCATCATAATTATTCCGGTCCGGCTATAAGAGCATGTGGCCGGATTTTTTTGATGATCAATCTCATTCGAACTCTATTTCTCGCTGATCGATCTGAACCGACCACGGTTTTCGATTTTTCCCCTGAAAAACAACTTCTGGATGATAAAAAAACCGGACACTCACAGAGTTCCGGTCCTGATAAAAAAGACAATTACATCCTGCTTTTATGCTTTTCTTTTATTTTCAGCTAATCAGCATCATTCCCTTCTCTGCATTCGGTCATATTTTCTTCTACGTGAACGTTGTCACGATTATTTTTCAGAACAATAAGCTTTGTTGCGTGGAGACCTTTATCTGTTTCCTCGAATTCATAGAGCACATTGTCCTTCGGCTTAAGCGTCTTAAATCCGTCATTTTCTATTGCAGAATAGTGAATGAAAACCTCTTCGCCTCCGTCTTCGGGAATTATAAAACCGAATCCCTTAAGGTTGTTAAACCACTTAACTTTTCCTTTTGTCATATTTTTCCTTAGCATCATG
>CADBNP010000264.1 GCA_902796095.1 uncultured Aeromonadales bacterium
AGTCCGAGACCGGCTGTTCCCAGGAAACCAAGGGCAGCCTGATCAGATACCTGACCGTTGGCTGCAGCACCAGCAGCGGCAGCACCAAGAAAGACAACTATCACGTAAATGATAACAGCAACCTGAGAAAGAATGTAATTAATCATCAGAGGAGTGAATGAACGGTACCCCAGTTCACTGTGCATTCTGAAAAAGGAATTTGCCTTGGACATGCCGACAAGCACGCACACAATCTCGGCAATGCCTGTGATAAGTCCGACAAACGGAAGAAAATTTGCAAAGGTGTTTATGACAGCAAGGGAAAGACCTGCAATCATCCACATCTTTAGACTGCTGCCCTCAGGAGAGAGAAGCATCGGCTGGGACTGATTGCCGTAATTAGGCTGCATGCCTCCCATATTCGGCTGCATTCCAGCCTGGTTCTGCTGTGCGGGACTGCTGTTCATCTGAACCGGATTAACAGACTTCTGCTGTGCGTCATACTGACCGTTATTATTAAATTCGCTCATATATCTATGCTACCTTCAATATAAAAAAAGTTTCTGTTTCAGAAACTGAAGACCGAAACGGCAGGACATTAATATATCCGATGCCTCAACTACGGTGAGATTTTATCACAACATCAGAAAAATTAAGAATTTACAGTAAAAAAACTTCAGTCAACCTGTTCAGAACTGAACAGAATTTTCCGAAGCAGGCAAAAATTCAAAACGGCAGACTCCTGATTAACCGCAGAAAATTCAGAAAGATCAGCATGGATCAGGAAAAATTGGCTCTGATAAACTCTTTTATGAGACTGTCAATCTGTCCCTGAAGCGTAGTGGAGATTGTTGAATCTCTTGAAGTGACCTTAATATCCCCGTCCTTCTGCTCCTTGCTCACTACCACCTTCCAGCCCTTTTCGGTCCTGAATTCCTCCGAAAAATGCTTTCTGACTATATCCGCATCATGCTGGCTTAATGTAATCTCCACGCCCTCGCTGAAAACCGGAAGCTGCTCCACCGCCTGCCGTACGGCATTGACCACAAGCTGGGTTGAATTTTTTGACAGTTCCGGTATCAGCTGACGTGCAAGTCTGATCCCGAGATCCACCAGGGATGAAGCAACCTTTTCATCAAGAAGTTCCAGAGGCTTTGCAAGTTTTTCAGCCGACTGACTGAAAAATTCAACGCTGTCGGCCATTTCCTTCTCTATCTGCTCCCTGCCGTCTGCATAGCCGTCCTTGTAACCCTGACTCTGCCCCTGGGCTATGCCCGTCTTCATTCCTTCCTCATAGCCCTTTGCATTGCCCTCGTCGTAACCGGCTCTGTAGCCCTCCTCCCTGGCATTGTTCTTTATTTCATCGATCTCCTCCTGGGTTATATGAGGAGCCTCCTCTTCCATCTGACGTTTTGCCTCCTCCTCGGCAAGACGCCTTTCAAACCAGTCAACAGGTATTCCGAGAGCATTGGTGGGAACATCCCCGGACAGAGGTCTGCTGTGAAATCTGAGAGTTTCAGCCTGATCCTGGGGAACTGAAGATCGTTTCTCAGCCCAGTCCAGCGGAAGACCGAGAGCATTGGTGGGAACATCAGAAGAGGAATAGTCAGATGCGGAGGCCAGAGTGCTTCCTGCAGATGGATCTGAAATAATGTCAGACGACATATCCCGCGGAGGCCATTCATGCTTGAGTGCCGATGAAGGGGACATTTTTTTCGGAAGTCCCAGTGCATTTGTCTCACGAAAGGACTGATCAACCTCCCAGGTGTCATCAACCTCAAAGGAAGACTTTCTGCTCCGCGGATGCTGAATCTCATTCTGTGCGCCATCGTCCTTTCGGCTGAAGGCACTCAGATCACTTAAATTGGTTCTGGCACCGCTTCGTTTCTGCTGATCATCAAAACGGCTTTCCATGCTGGAAATGGAATCCCTGGCACGCTGTCTTGCGGCCTGGCGTTCTGAATTATCAAAGGAGCTTTCAGCCATTTACTGCCTAATCCGGACTCAGGAAAGACTAAACGAAATTGTCGTTGCCGGCCGACAGCATAATTTCTCCGGCATCGGCAAGCCTTCTTGCAATGGTAAGGATTTCCTTCTGCGCGGCCTCCACGTCGCTGATCCTGATAGGACCCATGGCCTGCAGATCCTCCTTGAGCATTTCAGCAGATCGCTTGGACATATTTTTGAAGAATTTCTCCTTGAGAGCATCCTCGCAGCCCTTGAGAGCTTTCTGCAGAAGTTCGCCCGGAACCTCACGAAGAAGCGTCTGGACACCGCGATCATCCACATCAATCAGATTCTCAAATACAAACATGAGATCCTGGATCTGCTGGGATATCTCCTCGTCCGTCTCCCGGATGGCATCCATAAGAGGACCTTCTATGTTTGTATCCAGATAGTTCATAATTGAAGCGGCAGCCTTCAGTCCGCCCATCTTCGCAGCCTGGGCACCGGCAGATCCAGCAAACTGCTTTTCCATTATTTCGTTCAGTTCCTGGAGAGCAGCCGGCTGAACCTCCTCCAGATCCGCAATTCTCATAATCAGATCAAGTCTTACCGGCTCCGGAAACTGACTCAGAATTTCAGCTGACTGCTCCGGCTCAAGGTAGGAAAGCACAATTGTCTGGATCTGGGGATGCTCGTTCTGAATTATGCTGGCAACCTGACGTGCGTCCATCCACTTGAGCGAATCAAGTCCGTGGGCGCCTGAACCCATAATAATCTGCTCCACCAGATTGCTGGCCTTGTCCTCGCCGAGAGCCTGAACCAGAACATCCTTGATAAAGCCGGAGGCATCAAGTCCGATGCTGGAATGCTTCTGAATATCATTGATAAAGCACCGGTGCACGGCATTGACCCTTTCATGGGAAAAATCAGATATCTGAGCCATGGTCATGCCAAGCTTCTGCACTTCCTTCGGTTCAAGATGGCGAAACACCTTCGCCGCATCCTCCTCATTGAGGCTGAGCATAAGTACCGCAGCCTTCTCATATCCCGTCATGGTATCAAGGATACGTTTCTGTTCCTCCGAAAGTTCCGTTTCAGCCATTTTTACTTAACCTCCGACTCAAGCCAATCCTTGACCACCTTTGCTGTCAGATTAGGCTCATTGGCAACCAGAGCCCGCACAGCTCTGAGAATGTCCTCATCCTTATGAATATCCGGCAGAACCACCTGACCGTTCTTGACATCATAAATAGAGTCTCCATGCTCCACAGACTGGGCGATAAGATGAAGATCATCGTCACCCTCAAGTGCCAGTGAATCATCAAGATCCACAGCCGAATCCTCCTGCTCCTTGCTCTGGGAACTGAGAAGTTTTGTAACCATAGGTCTGATAACCATCATTATGATAACAATCGCCAGGACAACAGATGCCACAATCTTGAGAACCCGCCAGAACCAGTCCTGCTCATACACCCTGACGGTCTCCTCAGGCTCGGCCATCACAATCTCGTTGAACGGAACGCTTACAACCTCGATATTGTCGCCCCGGGTGACATCAATACCGAGACCTCCCTCCAGAAGCTTGCGGATTTTATGAAGTTCTGTATCGGAAAGCGGAGTCTTTTCGCCGCCCTCCTTTGTAATGTAATCTATGCCTACAGACACTGAAAGTTTGGCCACGCCGCCGTAGGTTTTGGACTTGTGGCTGATGACAGTGTCAATCTCGTAGTTTCTTGTAGCCTCGCGGCTTACATGACCGGTTATTCCCGATGAACCGACTCCGCCTGTATTGTTGACTGCCTTGATATCCTCCGGTATCTGGGAAGATGCGGGCGGCTGGTTGCTCAGGGAACCTGGAACACCGCCCGGAGCTCCGGTACCGTTGAGATCCTCCCTGGTGACCTCGGATCTTACCGTTGCAGCATCAGGATTATAGGTTTTGGCAGTATGCTCCTCCCTGGTCAGATCAAGTACCACATCAACTTCAGCGGTATAATTGCCGATGCCCAGCACCGGGATCAGAATGGAATCTATCTTCTGCTTGTATTCCTGCTCCTTTCTCTGCTGAAGCTCAAACTCCTTGCGGGATGCCATGGCGGAAATATCCTGGGAGCCGGAATTCAGAAGACGTCCGAACTGATCGGTTACAGTCACTCTGGAAGGCGACAGATCATGCACGGCAGATGCCACAATATTGACAACGGAATCCACGTTCTCCTGGGTAAGAGTAGCTCCGCCCTTCACATTGAGCATTACCGTAGCGGACGGAGTTCTCTTGTCTCTTGCGAAAACATTGTCCTTCGGAATGGCAAGAAGCACCGTAGCCTTGGCGATCTTCTGATTTTCCTCAATAAGAGAGGCCAGCTGCTGCTCTCTGCTCAGCTTGAGTCTCTCCGACTCAAGACGCTGACTTACTCCGAATCCGGAGTCCTTGAGAATAAGTTCATTGCCGTTTTTGGCCCCGGCGGCTGTATCAACTCCCTCACGGTTCAGAGTCAGAAGGATCTCCTGATAATCATCTATTGGCACATATATGGTGCCCCCGCTTCTTGTATTGTCAACGGTGTATTCGATTTTGTGGGAATCAAGAACATCAAGCACCTTGACAAGATCCGCAGCATTGTACTGTCCGAGAGGTCTCATTTCCGGAGCCTTGCTCAGAAAAAACACATAAACTATCACAACCAGGCTGATGGCCAGGGAAAGAACGATAATAATCTGACGGAAAACATCCCTGCTTAAGGATGACTTGTTCGTCAAATTTTCGACATTATCGCCGGGAGCCAGATCATCGGCTGCGACCAAATCGTGATTTTCCGCCATAACAAACAACCCTGCCTAAAATTTTACACCTGCATCTGCATTATGCTTTTATATGCCTCAACGCATTTGTTTCTGATCTGTATAGTTGCCTCAAACGCCATGGAAGCCTTCTGTGATGCTATCATCACATCAGAAAGGCTGACTGAATCATCCCCCATGTCAAATCTGGTTCTGAGATTATCCGCATCAACCATCGTGGTATTGACGTTATTGAGAGCATTGGCCAGCATCGTACCGAAATCCCCCTGCTGAACAGCGTTCACATTATGACTCTGATCCTTAAGACCTGCCGCTTCGGCCTGCAATGCCTGAAGTTCTCTGAGTATTGAGTTTCCACCCTGTAAACTTGTTATCATTTTAAGCACCTCAAAAACAACTTTCTGAGAGATGTTTTGCAACTATGGTGCCAATTTATAAAACTGTTCCGGGAACACTCGCTGCGACAGCGAAAGAACAGCAGAAAACTGTTCCGGAGCCGCAGTCTTGGCAGAGAACATAATCAGTCCCGATACGGAGGAATGAACACAGTTCCGGTTCAATCCTCCTGACCGCTCTAGCATTTCTGCTGTTTCTGGTTTCTGTACTGAACCGGAGTCAGTTCAAAATACTTTTTGAAGGTACGGGAGAAATGCTCCACATTGGGATATCCCACCTTCTCGGCTATAAGCTCCACAGTCATATTGCTGTTGCGAAGCAGAGTCTTGGCCGCCTTCAGTCTGATCTCGGTTACATATTCACCAAAGGTCTTTCCGGATTTATCCTTGATAAACTTGGATAAATACGGCGTGGACAGCTTGAAAGCCTGTGCCATGCTTTCCAGAGTCACAGTTCTGTAGTTGGACTGAATGTAGTTAATCATGGAGATCAGTCTTTCGTCCTTGACCGAATTGCTGCCCTGTATGACAGGAAGCTTGTTTACGGCAACCACCAGTGCGCTGATTGAGGCCTTGATGATGTCCTCGTCGATACCTGCTCCCCAGTAAACACTGCTGTTGCAGGAAATACCGACATAGGCGATTGCCTTGGATGAAGATCCGTGCGACAGTGAATGCTCCTCATACATGGTAAGCTCATAACTTATGTTGAAGAACTGCTTTATGGTGTTGCTGATGGCATCCAGGCGGCCGTTGCCGTTTGCCTTGATGCTCGACTTATGCCCGCAGGTATTGATTACCGACTCTGCCATTATGCCCTGCTCAGTCTGACTGAAATGACATTCCGGGATGAAAAAGACAGGAGTATTTGTAATATAGTGTTCCTGGAAGATTTCATAGACCTCCGCCGGCGAGAGTTCCTTGTGCTGTTCATCGGAAAACTGCTTGACCGCATATCCCACATCCTCCCTCATCTTTGCAGGAAGCGAAATGGAGTAGTGTCTGGACAGGATGTAGGCTACGCCGCCCTTGCCGGACTGACTGTTGATTCTGATAACATCAGAGTCATATGTTCTGCCCACATCCTCCGGATCAATAGGAAGATAAGGAACAGTCCACCTGCTCTGCTGTTTTTCCTGACGGAAAAGCATGCCCTTGGCAATGGCATCCTGATGAGAGCCGGAAAAGGCACTGAATACCAGATCTCCGGCATAAGGCTGACGCTCATGAACCTTCATCTGGGTAAGTCTTTCATATACGGCTCTGATCTGAGGCATATTGCTGAAATCAAGACCTGAATCAATGCCGTAGGCATACATATTCATGGCAAGAGTTATGATGTCCACGTTTCCGGTACGTTCACCGTTGCCGAAAAGAGTTCCCTCCACTCTGTCTGCTCCTGCAAGAAGTCCGAGTTCGGCATCACTTACACCGCAGCCGCGATCATTGTGGGGATGCAGACTGATGTATACGTTATTTCTGAAATGCAGATTTTTACTCAGATACTCAATCTGAGATGCAAAAACATGAGGCATTGCCGTTTCAACCGTAGCAGGAATATTGATAATGGCTTTTTTATCCTCTGTCGGAGCCCAGACGTCAAGAACTGCATTGCAGACCTCGAGAGCATACTCAACTTCAGTTCCGTGGAAGCTTTCCGGACTGTACTCAAAAAGAAAATCCCCGTCTGTTTCAGATGCAAGTTTCTTGAGCAGCTTTGCCCCGGACACAGCAAGTTCCCTGATTTCATCCCTGCTCTTTTTAAATACCTGCTCACGCTGGGCGACGGATGTGGAATTGTAAAGGTGAACAATGGCACGGGGTGCACCCCTGATGGCGTCAAAGGTCTTGCGGATGATGTGCTCCCTGGCCTGGGTGAGAACCTGGATGGTAACATCATCCGGGATCATGTTGCGCTCTATCAGGGCGCGCGCCAGATCAAACTCTGTTTCAGATGCGGCGGGAAAGCCTATCTCGATTTCCTTGAATCCGATGTCTACAAGCATTTTGAAAAATTCAAGCTTTTCCTCAAGTCCCATAGGCTCAATCAGAGCCTGATTTCCGTCACGCAAATCAACAGAGCACCAGATTGGAGGATTTGCGATGTAATCCTTGTGAACCCAGTCAGTGCATTCCACAGGAGGAAGAAAATACTGTCTCTGATATTTTTCAACATTCTTCATAAGCATCCCCTTGTAAACATTAAAATAAATCAAATATCATGATGTATCTTATTTCATTATTCGATTCTTGTTAATGATTATTTTTAATCAAATTTATTGATATTTATTAATATTTTTTCAAAAAGCTATCTGATACAATCATACCCCATACTTCCGATATCCCAAAGAAAAAAAGACGGTAAAAGAGTGATTGCCGGG
>CADBNP010000265.1 GCA_902796095.1 uncultured Aeromonadales bacterium
ATTCAATACCAAGTTTCTTGAGAGTTGGAATAAGTCTTTCGGAGAAGCCGAGCTCGGTAGGGAAGAAGCCCTTTGATGACGTGAACTTGGATCCCAGGAAGTAGTCCTGCTGCAGTGTTACGTTCTGATAAATCAAATCCTTGAGGAAATACTTAGGTCCTACCAGAGGTCCCATGGAATGGTGACCTGTGAAGTGAATCGGATCCAGGGCGTTAAAGCCGTTTGCGGTCTTCAGGCTGCCTACTGTGGACTTCCAGTCTTTGGACCAGCCGATAGGATAGAAACCGTTGAATGAGCCCCTCTCAGCAAAATCCTGTATATTGTTGACCACTGCCGCAGACATGGTTACATGGGTCTGACTCATAGGGTGACGGCCACTGTTCGCTCTTGCTGTCTGTGCCGGCCACACGGTATAAGCATTCTGTTTGGCATCACGCATGTAGTACTGCTCAAGATTGTCATGAGGCATTACTACACCGGACGGAAATATAAAAGTGTATCCTGACGGAGGGTTGGTCTTAATTTCAAGAGCACCGCCATCGTAGGTATAACGGATCGGACCGCCTACAGGGGTTGAATCATAGGTATTCACATCATAATACGGCCAGAAGTTAGGCATATGATTGTGATAAATGTGAGTAGCAGCGATTTTTGCGTCTGCCTCAGGAATTCCGACTGCACCCAAAGTCGAAGCAAGTGCTATACCTACAGCAACATTGAGAGCTGATCTTTTGAATTTCTTACTCGGTGTGTAAAAGTGCATTTTTATCTCCGAAAGGATTCAAACTTACAATAAAAAGAAAGGCCCAAACAGCCTGTCGTACATGATCCGCTCAATAAGAACAAAAGTTAAACTAATTTGATTTTTAATAATCAATTTTGTAGTACTGTTCACAATATAGCCAAAATCAAAAACAGCCAGTAAAAAATTTTTTTTAGATTTTTTACAGCATATTCCTGAATCAGAAAAATCCGCTTAACGCCTGCATTTTCTTGATTTTTTTAAATTAGAAAAAAAGTTTCTGATATTGGAACAAAAATTTTTTACGCTGAAACGAATCTGCAGATAAATTCTGAACAAAAAAACAGAATAAAAATCAACCGACTTTATTTAATCTTATTTGCTCACAAATGAAGCAGATTTCACGGAAGGATTCGTTTCAAAACTGCTATGCCATTTCATTAAACAGGCGGGAGGCGGATTATGAAATCAGATAAAGAAAAAAAACGATTTTTACGAGGAGACGAAACACAGAGGTTGTCTGCAGGAGTGCAGCCAGATTCTTATGCCCCCCGGTTTATATACGGGGGACCGCCTACCGGGAGACAAAAAAAGATCCATACCCTGCGGTACAGATCCGGAAAATTCAAAAATTTTTTTGTTATTATCAGTTATTGGCTGGTTCCTTACCTGCAGCCACATCTTCGGCAACCTTCTGCTGTTCCTGTCTGATCTTCTGATCAAAGAGAAGCTCAAAATTAACAGGAGGAAGCAGCACAGGAGGGAATCCGCCGTCAGTTACCAGAGAGGCGATTCTCTCGCTTGCATACGGGAATAGAATGGTAGGAGTCACAGCCTCAAGAACATGTCTGAGATCAATATCGCTGAGACGGACTGAAAACACGCCGGCATATTTAACTTCGCAGACGAAATAGGTCTTGTTCTCATCCTCGGCATCTTTGCATGTAGCTGTAACACGTACAGTTGCATTGTAGGTATCTTCCTCCACATCAACCTTTTTGGTATCAAGACCAAAATCAACTGTCAAAGCCGGCTTGTACTGCTGAACAAATACTTCCGGAGATACAGGTGATTCAAAAGACACATCCTTCAGATATATCTTCTTGATTTCAAAAGGTGGTTTCTGGTTATTATTCTTAGCTTCTTCGGCCATTTTACATTCCTTTTACAAAACCGTAAGGTATACACAAAAAATTCAATTCAGCGGTTTCACCGCTGTTCTAAAAAAGTACTGTCAGTCAGTTTTTGACAGTAGGAAGACCTTCCTGCTGCCATGTAAACATACCGCCATGAAGTGCAAAAACCGATTTGAATCCGTTCTTAATCAGTTCGTTGCCCAGCTCATATGTTCTGGTTCCATCCTTGTCTACAATAACCGCAGGACGTTCTCTGTCTTTGGAAACATTGCCCAGATTATTGTTCAAAATGTCGGATTCAATCACATTCAAAGAACCGGGAAGATGCCCCAGGGCAAATTCTTCATTGGAACGCACATCAAGGATCAGAGCATTCTCACGATTAATCTTCTCGGCAACCTCCATAGGCGAAAGCATACCCACCTTGGAGAGTCTCATTTTGACGGTGTTAACCACAACGACGTACAATGATACAAGAAAGACTGCTACTAAAATATAGTGGTTTAGCACAAAATCAAGAAAACTTAACTGAACTTCAGGCTGCATATCAAAAACCTAACTACTTGAACAAATGATCAGAATTCAAAATTTTATCTGAGTGCAAAAATCGGATCCATATAAGGAAAGGCATCCTGAAAATGTGCACTTCATCAAAATACTGCGTAGATTGTCACATAAATACAGTC
>CADBNP010000266.1 GCA_902796095.1 uncultured Aeromonadales bacterium
CTGCCTCTGACATCGGTTAACGAAATATTCCAGTCTGATCTGACTCAGATTAATATAGTTGACGGACAGGCTACGATTGTAATCCGTGAAAAGGCTATAGCTCTGTTTTACCTTCAGGACTGGCTGATCCGCGACAAATCAAAAATTGTGCATCCTAAAAAGGGGCATGTGGTTATTGTTCAGGTTGGTCACCAGCAGGTTGGTTTTGTTGTTGACGGTCTCATTGGTCAGGAGGAGGTTGTAATCAAGCCTCTGGATGAACTTCTTAAAGGAACTCCTGGAATGGCCGGTGCAACAATTACATCAGATGGCGGAATTGCACTTATTATAGATGTTCCAAATCTGCTTAAGCAGTATGCTCACCGTCAGTATAAGAATATGCCGGGATTATCGGGTGAGCCTGGTAGAATTTGATTTCGGAGTTTTTAGAGTATGCCGATACGGGTTCTTATAGTTGATGATTCAAGTTTTTTTCGTAGACGCATCAGTGAAATAGTGTCTAAAGACTCCGCAATGGAGGTAGTCGGTTTTGCCACCAACGGTAAGGACGCAGTGGACAAGGTGGCGGAACTGAAACCGGATGTGATAACGATGGATGTGGAAATGCCGGTGATGAACGGCATCGATGCAGTCAAGGGTATCATGTCTGCCAATCCCACCCCCATCATCATGTTTTCGTCTCTTACTGAAGAGGGAGCTGCAGCCACCTTCAACGCTCTCGATGCCGGAGCTCTGGACTTTATTACCAAAAATTTTGATGATATTGCCCGCAATCGCGATGAGGCTATGGAAATAATCCGCGGGAAAATCAAAAATATTTCCAGACAGAAATATCAGGCTTCCCGGATAGCAAGAGCAAGATACGGAGTCTCTTCTTTTTCCCCATCCACGTCAGTCGGATCTTCAGCCGCAGTTTCTGCATCAAGGAGATCGGAGGATCCGCAGCCTGCAAACAGTGTTCTTGGATCCTACAGGCGTACTTCAGATACTATCGCTTCCTCAAGAACGTCGACGTCATCGGCCCGCAGTTTCGGTACACCCGCTTCCGGCGTGACCGGAAGATCATCTTCTGTTTTGCAGGACAGGGGATACGTCGCGTCAAGACTCGGACAGAGGTCGTCTTTTCAGACTTCAGCACAGACTGCAGCGATGCATCAGCCCGCCAGAAAGGAGTGCAGTCTTCCAGAACTGAATGCGTCTATATACAAGCCGTCAGGAAAAAAATACAGTCTTCTGGCAATTGGCTCGTCCACCGGCGGTCCCGTTGCTCTTCAGGAAGTGCTGACTAATCTTCCGGAGAATTTTCCTCTGCCGATTATTATTGTCCAGCACATGCCTTCCACCTTCACTTCATCCTTTGCTGCAAGACTGGACAAGCTGTGCAGGATAACTGTCTGTGAAGCGAAAAACAATGATGTACTGAAGCCAGGCACTGCCTATCTTGCTCCTGGCGGAATGCAACTCTATGTGGAAACCCGCGGTTTTCAGAAGGTAATCAAGATCCGTGAGTCAGAACCGCAGATGTGCTACAGACCTTGCGTTGATATTTCCTTTGAATCTATAAATAAATCATTTGGTGGCAGCGTTCTTGCATTGATCCTTACCGGTATGGGTGCTGACGGAAAAGAGGGATGCAGGAAACTTAAATCCAGCGGTGCTTCAATATGGGCTCAGAATGAGGAGACCTGTGTGATTTACGGTATGCCTCAGGCAGTAGTAAATGCGGGTGTTGCTGATTATGTTGTGCCTATTCGTGAGTTTGCCGGATGCATTCAGCGTGAAGTGATGAATACATAGACAGGTTATAGGGAATGAGTTTACTTGGTTTTCTGATTGCTGTAGTCGCTGTTATTACCGCCAATATAATCGAAGGCGGTAATCCTCTTGCACTTATCGATATTCCCGCCTTCTTCATTATTTGTGGTGCCACCCTTGGCGCCATGTTTGTTCAGTTTCCCATGGGTGTGCTTGTCGGAGCCGTCAAGGAACTTAAGTGGATGGTTGCACCACCGAAGCCTGATTTTTTGGCTCAGCAGGAACTTCTTGAAAATATGGCACAAACTGCAAGACAGCAGGGTCTTCTGGCTCTTGAGAATCAGGTTGCTACTATTGATGACGAACTTACAAAGCACGGTCTTCAGATGATTGTCGACGGTGTTGACAAGGAGCAGCTGGTGGAACTCCTTGAAAAAGAAGTTGAGATGAATGAATACGAGCTGGAGCAGAGAGCGAAGGTTTTTGAGGCTGCAGGCGGTTACGCTCCGTGCATGGGTATTGTAGGTGCCGTGCTCGGTCTTATCCACGCCATGGGTCTTCTGGATCAGCCTGAACTTCTCGGACCCGCCATCGGCGTTGCATTTATCGCTACCATTTACGGTGTAATGTCGGCAAATACGCTGTTTCTTCCTCTTGGCAACCGCTACAAGGCCTGTAATCATGAACTGCTTAAGTTTCAGACTATGACAATAGAGGGACTTCTTTCCATAGCATCAGGTGAGAATACAATGCAGCTGAAACGCCGCCTTGAAGCATATCTTCCAAAGGGCGGAAAGGGTAAAGAATAACTCATGGCCAAGAAACCCAAGATCCCAGAACATGAAAACCATGAACGGTGGATGGTTTCCTACGCCGATCTGCTCACTTTGCTTTTCGCCCTTTTTGTAATTTTATATGGCTTTGCCATGTCAAATCAGACCGAAGTAAAAAGCGTTATCCAGGGTCTGATCCAGAGTTTCTCCGAGATGGGTTTTGTAACGGCAAGACCGGGCTCCTCCGTTCTTGTTGGCAACATGGGCGTTGACGGCTCGAATTCCAGTGCCAACCTGAGTTCCTCACCAACCAAGGATGTGCCTATCGTTTCCGCACCGGTAGAGGGCGGCGGCGGCGTTCTTGATTTCGGTGCCAGTACCAATTTTAATACAACCAACAGTCCTGACGCCGCCAGCGGCGACAACGAGAACCAGAATGCAGCCAACGGTCTGTCGTCGGATTCCCGAAGCGAATCTGAAATTCTGGCTCAGGATTTGAGCGAAGCTGTTACCGGTGCGCCGCTGGATTCCATTCAGCAGGAAATAGAGCAGGGTCTGCAGGAACTGATACAGGAAAAAATCATAACCATTACAAGACATGAGTCGTGGCTGACCATCGATATGGACTCAGCTCTCCTTTTTCCGCAGGGAAGCGCAACAATTCTCAACCGTCTCAAGCCTGTGCTGGATCGTATTGCTTCGATTCTTGGGACAGTAAACAATTATATACATATTCGCGGTTATACGGATGATCGCAATATTGCCGATGAACTGTATCATTCCAACTGGGAACTTTCGGCGGCAAGGGCCATTTCTGTTCTTAATTACTTTGAGGACAGGAGCATAGATCCGCGGCGCATGGCAATCGAGGCCTACGGCAAGTATTCTCCTTTTGCTTCAAACTCCACACGGCGGGGGAGAGAGCAGAACCGCAAGGTTGTGGTGGCCATATCCAAATATGCCTTTACTCCGAGAAAACTGCCGGTGATTGATGATGTTGACACGGGATCGTCCGAAAGTGATAATTCACAGCAACCTGAGGTAAGGCCTGATGATTTTGAAATTATCAGACTGCCTGACGGCAGAATGCAGCTTAAAAAACGGGAGCGGTAAATGTTTGTGTGGACTGTGGCCAATCAGAAGGGTGGCGTGGGAAAAACTACGACATGCGTCGGACTGGCGGGGTGGATGAGTCTGCTGGGGATGAAGGTGCTTCTCATCGACACTGATCCTCATGCATCTCTTACCAACTATTTTGATTATGATTCCGATGCACAGGAGCACACTCTTTTTGATGTTTTTCTGAATCCGGAGATGTCCAGAGAGGAGCTTCTGAGATCTGCTCTCAGTACAAAGTATCAGAATATAAATATCATTCCGGGATCAATAGCTCTTTCAACTCTTGATCGCGCATTGGGCAGCAGAGACGGAGTAGGTCATATCCTCGGAAATGCGCTGAAGAGACTTGCCGATGATTTTGATGCCGTGCTTATTGACTGTCCTCCGGTTCTCGGTGTGCTGATGGTTAATGCCCTGGCTGCCAGTTCAAGAATAGTTGTTCCTACTCAGACCGAGTTTCTTGCACTTAAAGGACTTGAGCGTATGATGAAGACATTTGAAATTCTTCACAGTACGGTAGAGGAGCCTTTTAACTATATCATTGTGCCTACCATGTATGATAAAAGAACCAACGCTTCAGTTCTCAGCCTGCAGACAATTCGGCAGCAGTACGGTGACAAGGTCTGGAAATACTATATTCCGATCGATACAAAATTCAGAGATTCCAGTTCTCAGCATGTACCGCCGGCCCTTCTTATTCCCGATTCCAGGGGCAGCAGGGCGTACAGGTTTCTTTTGGATTATCTTCTTGAATCAGAGGGCATCAGTTTATGACACGAAAGAATCAGTTTGATGCAATGGCTGATTATTTCAGATCCATGCTGACACCGGCTGGAACCGTCAAACCGTCTTCTGACGGGTCTGAAATTCAAAGTCAGCAGCATTCTTCACAGAAGGATGAACGTGTCGAGACAAGACCGGTACTTGAGAAAGAGCCGTCTGAACTTTCCCGTGTTGCCAGACTTATCGAACAGGTTACACCTGAAGTTGAAACACAGACACTGACGAAGACAGAAACGCAGGTTTTAACCGAACCTGAAACAGCAACGGCAGTTGCTGAAGAAACTGAGGTTAAAACCGATACTGTTGTCGCTGAAACTGTAAAAACAGAAACAGATACTCAGAGCCGGAGCAAGGAATCCGTTCTGCCTGATGACGGTGTCTGGCACAATATTGATGTGCCGGATGAATTCCAGGCTCTGTTTTTTGTGGTTCACGGTGTGACTTTTGCTGTTCCTCTGATCAATCTTGGCAATATAGCCAATATGGACAAGATTACTTCAATTTTCGGCAAGCCTGACTGGTTCATGGGAATGATGAATTTCAGAGACGACAAGTATAATGTTGTGGATTTTGTCAGGTGGGCCATGCCTAATGTAGTTGAGTATGAGAAGGATTTTACTTATGTTATCCAGATGGAGAACAGCAAGTGGGCCATTACCTGCAATGAACTAATTGGTACGGAAAATCTGCATAAATCCCAGATCCAGTGGCGCTCAACAGCAGGAAAACGTCCGTGGCTTTCCGGACTGGTCAAGGATAAGATGTGCGCTCTGATCCATGTTAATGAACTGATAAAACTGTTCAACCAGGGGATCAATATCGAGGGTGACAAATCCTGAGGATCTGAGTATATAGAATTCTGAACAGAATTGCGGAACATGATGTATCCGGTACGGAATACCGGCACCCGGTGCAATAAATTATGAATAAAGGAGATCACAAAAAATTGTTTGCTGAATATCCTTTTCAGCATGTTTAATATATGATACTTAAATGTGCCGGACAGGCTCATTTTTACAGTTTATTTTTTGAGGAGACGGGTTGTGAGCGGAAGTCAGAATATTGCCGGATCAGTAAGTGATAACGATGTTTTTCAATGGGTTACCTTTCAACTTGACAGTGAAACCTACGGTGTCAATGTAAAGCAGGTTCGGGAGGTTCTTCGTTATACTGATATAGCACCGGTTCCGGGTTCACCTGAATATGTGCTGGGTATTATCAATCTGCGCGGTAATGTTGTTACCATTATTGATACCAGACTTCGCTTCGGGCTGCCGTCAGCAGGTGTTACTGACAATTCACGTATTGTGATTATTGAGGCGGAGACACAGGTAATAGGTATTCTTGTTGACAGCGTCGCTGAAGTTGTTTATCTCAAATCCTCGGAGATTGACGTTGCACCGAGTGTCGGTACTGATGAAAGCGCCAAATTCATTCAGGGTGTTTGCAATCGCAATCAGGATCTTCTTATTCTTGTAGATCTTAACAAGTTGCTTACTGACGAGGAGTGGACTGAAATAAGTCAGTTGCAGCAGTAATGAACACTGATATTTACGTTTATGTTCTTATAGGGGTCGCCACCATGGTGGTGATCCTCTTTGTTTGGTTGCTTTATCAGAATTTTTACATACGCAGCATGAAGCAGGCGTATTCTGATCTTGCTGAAAATATGAACGGAGTTGCCGACATCCTGAGTAAATTCAAGGGAGAGGCGAGACGCTGGGATTATATCAGCAAGGCTGTAACAGATGCTGGAACTGCACAGAGTTCTATTCAGCAGCTTATCGGTGATCTCCAGTCAAGATGTGAATATCTGGAATCCAAGGTTTCCGAGCTTGAGCAGAAGTATGAGGAAATTCAGTATCAGGATCCGGAAGGCAAAATGTACAATCGCGCGGTCAAGATGGTCAAGGCCGGATCATCAATTCGGGAAATAATGGAAGAGTGCGAAATTCCGGAGGCTGAAGCAAAACTTCTGATTTCAATTCATGGAGGCAGACTTAAATAAATGATTTCTGTCATGATCTGAACAGCAGACGGCAGCTCAATCCGGCAGAAATCCTTACGGCGGGAGGTTCTGAAACTGAATTTCCGAGTCTGCTCACAGTCACCTGACTGTTGCGGAAATCTGCGGATACAGAAGGAGCCTTGAACTCCTTCATTTAGTATTTTGTCCCCTGTCTTTATCTGTAGTCAGAAGGTCTGAGATCCTCCTCGATTATAGGATCAGACATTAATTCTCCGATGATTTCATCTGCAATTACGCTTTTATCTGCGTTTCCGCTCTTGTCGAGGCCTTTCAGAAAAGCGTAGTCATCAATGTATATGGTGCCTGTGTTTTTCACGTTTTCTGTAATCTCTATATACTTATCCAGATTCAGTTTTTTCAGTTCATCTTTAATTTTGTTTTCCGCTTCCTTTTTATCATCAGCCGGAATATCTGAATTTTCATCGGATTTTTGATCATCTGCCGGTGCAGTAATCTTTTCCTTCTGGTTGTCTGAAGAGCAGGCTGTTTCATGGTCCTTCATGCAGTGATCTTCGCTGCCTTCCTCTTTCTGGATATTTTCTGAGGTGACTTTTGTATCCGGTGCAGAATCTGGGGATGTTTCCAAGTCTTCTGATTTTGTTTTAAGAAGTTTTTTAAGTTCCTCCTCAGTGCTGTTCTTCCATTCCTTTTTATAGCTGGTTTTTAACAGGTATAAAAATTCTTCAAATTCAGCAGTTGTTGCTACGAATTTGCCGTAGGTATTGACTTCTACATTGCCGTTAAACAGTGACAGTATCATACTCAGAGTTTTATTCTCATCATCGCTTAACCTGCTGTGCTCTCTCTGTTTAAGAATCCCGATGCTGGCAGATTTTATAATTCCGCTGTATGTTTTTGCCTTCTGTACTGCAGATGTATCCGTTGCCTGAACTGACTCATTTTGACTTTCAGTTTCAGTAGATTTTTCGTAGTACTTAATAAAATTTTCCCTCTTGTTTTCAAGATGGGATTTCAGATTGAGATATCTGAATATGTATTTGGTATTTTTAATGTTTCTGTTCAGTTCATAATACGCTCTTACATGCCTTTTGCCTCTGTATTCCGGAATGTTGTAGCGCTTATACAGGCTTTTAACCAGCCAGTCAAAATGATGGAGAAGCTTTGTGTCATTGATATAGCGATAGTATGACAGCCACCCCATGAATTCGTCTTCAACCTTCATTCCGGTGCACAGCATGGATATTTTATTGTCCAGCTCGAATTTTGCGCATGCGACACTGCAAACACTCTTTTCTGCAGTTATTTTATTAGCATATTTTTTTACCATGCTTTCAATGGCTTTTTCGTGTTTGCGGATGGATTCCTCTCTCACGCTGATAAGATCGTTCCTGAAGTAATAGCCGAGATAAAACAGACCGTCGGAGAAACTTTTATGCTCTGTTTTATTTTCGTTGATCTGGAGTTTTTTGGATCTCAGATCATCGATTATCATGTTCTTGAGTGTCTCACCTTTTTCTCGATCTCCGTTGTAGAGAATAAGTATATCGTCCACAAATCTGAAGTAGCATATATCTTTCAGTTTGCCGTACTTCTCGTCTATATCCTCCAGAAATATATCGGCAAGCAGTCCTGAACAGGAAAGACCCTCCGGAACACCAATAATATTATTCTGTGGATCCTGATTTTTGCCCGGATCATATACAGCACCGGTTTCCGGATCATATGCAGAGGTGGTGATAATTTTTTCTATAAGATTCAGAGCAGTTTCATTTCCTATTATCTGCAGCTTGTTCATCAGAAGTTCGAAATTGATTGATGCAAAGAAGCGGGTAAGATCCAGCTTTATATAGCCTGAATATCTATCTTTTTCAGTGAGGATCTGTTTTATTACCTGATCCGGACGCGGGCGGCTCTTCAGGGAAGGAAATTTCTTTTTCAGTATTTGAGAAATTCCTGCTATTACAACACGATCCCTGATGGTTGGAACGCATATTTTTCTTGGAGGCTTACCAGGTCCCTTCGGGATCAGCATCATTCTGTAACGAGTGAACTTGTAACTGCCGTTTTCGACTTTTTTTGCTATTATCTGCAGTTCATCTGTCAGATTTTTGATAAAAGAGCAGGAATCTGTGTAATCGATTCCGGTGGCACATCGTTTCTTTGAGGCAACCTTGTCATATGTTAATCTGATCAGATTGCTTCTGTTGAAAAATTCAGAGATAAGATCTTCCTTTGCTGAGCTGTTGCCGTCATTTTCCACAGAATGCCTCCTTGATTTTTTGAACTTTATAATCGTGTTTTTATAATCGTTTTCCTGGAAATTCTGCAGGATGATGAACCCGAATCCCGAACCGTGTCTTTTTCTCCTGAAAGAATCAGTTCTCTTCAGAACTTATCAGAAAGAAGGATTGTTTTTCAATTTCCGAACTGACCCTCATCTGCAGATTCTGTTTTTTAACCGGCTGTAATCCGGTGAAAAAATATGAATTACTATCATTTCAAAAGTGCCAATAAACATCAACTATA
>CADBNP010000267.1 GCA_902796095.1 uncultured Aeromonadales bacterium
AGATTTCGGTAAACGTCTCAGAGCGTTTCTGTACGAAAACGGAATTATCCGAAGCAGCAGGGAATTAATGGATCCTGCAGAAGTTCCGCTTCCGATCCTGTTTACGTTTCTTGGCAGTGCCGAGTATAAGAATCTCATTTTTGATCCAAATGAGTTTGGCATCAGCGAGTCCCGTTTTGTTGCCAATTCTCTTTCCCTGGAGTACTTCAGAAAGCATGAAATATCCAAATACATAGTGATTGGAACCTACACCAGCGGCTGGAAAGGGTTTGTTGATTTTCTGCTTGAACAGTATGACGAATCTCTTGAAGCAATCGATGCTCTGGCAGAGATTGAGGCATGTTTTCAGAAATATACCAGCCTTAAGACAGATTTCAGAGGTAAGCAGACTGAGGACTACATACTGAACAGCGGCGCCGTGGCAGAAATCAACAGACTGTTTGAACGGCACAGGGAGGCCCTGCAGCAGAACATCGAGATTTTTGGTTATGAGGATACCGGCTCAAGCCAGAACTCCTATGAGGAATTAAGATCCTTTATGGCTGATTCCATCAGTCCGGGACAGCACTTCAGCGTGGATATCACCCACAGCTACAGAAGTATGCCGATTGTGGCTTTTCTCACGCTGTTCTCGGTGATGGAACTCAAGGGTTCAAAACTTGATCGTCTGTGGTATACATATGACAGGAGAGACGGCAGCGGTACCGGGAAGCTCATGGATCTGTCCTATCTGGCAGATCTGATCTGCGACTCCATGGCGGTGGGTCTGTTTAATGAGTCTCAGGATCCGGGATATCTGCTGCCGCTTCTTGAACGGCATCTGCCGGATCAGACTGAGCTGTGCGAATGCATAAGGAAAGGCTCAGAAGCGGAGAAAATGCTGTATTTTTCCGCCGCTGTGAAGAGCTATGGCCGGGCGCTGGAAATCATCTCGACACTGGATTTGAGTTCTGACAACAAACTGCCGGGTATGATTTTTCCTTTCTTTGAGAAAAATCTGCAGAATGCTAAAAGTGAACTTTTCTCCAGGGCGGCCGGCTTCTGCGACAGATACCGCTATTCAATGTCCATCTGTGCGCTGTACGAGGCTTACAACTCCTTTGCTGAAGAACTCTATGGAAAATCAGGCTTCAGAAAACTGGATCCGTGGGATCCGGATTTGTACAGATATTCGGATTTGCTGGATGCAATGTTCAAAACGGAGGGTGAGTACAGGTCTGAACTGTCTGAAACGGAGCGGTCTGACGGCAGAGCCGACATGCATGTCAGGCAGCACAGATACAGCGCGATAGTACGTGCCGCCCGCAGACTGATTTCAGTTTCTGACAGTGATTCGTTTGATATCATAAAAAAGTTGAGAAGGTACATCACGTCCGAGATCGATGCAAATCTGAAGAACGGCGTGCTGGACATAACTGCTTTGGAGGAAACGATAAAAGATGCAGCTGATGAACTGAGACAGCTGAACAGACTGAAGAATGAATTTTTTGAAGTGGTGAAGATTTTTTCCCTTTATGCCGAGTACATTTCCTTTGCCGAAGAACTCTATGAAAAATCCGGTTTCGGACAGCTGGATCCGGAGGATGAGTCCATGTCCGGATATTCGGAACTGCTGGGGGCATTGCTTAAGGGTGATGACGAGTATGAAAAGGAACTGTCTGATCTGGAAAGAGAAATTCCTGACGGCAGGGAAGAGTGTATCAGGATGCACAGGTACGATTCAATAATACGAAGTGCGTGCAGGATGATCTCCTGTTCTGACACCTTCGAAGAGCTGAAAAAGCTGAGAAGGTGCATCTCGGGCAATGCTGGAGCAGACGTTCTTACTGGGAACGGGCAGAGCATATACCTTAAGAACGGTGCGCTGAACATGGCAGCCTTGGAGGGAACGATAAAAGATGCCGCTGATGAACTGAGACAACTGAACAGACTGAAGGATGAGCTTGTCGGACTGGTGAAGTCAAAATTGCCGGAACGGAACTCCGGCGGTGAGCAGCCTGCAGAGGACGGCAACAGTTTATGTCCGGCGGAAGATCAGAGGACATCAGAAGAAATTTCGGGAGCAGATCCGCAATAGAGCAGAATTCCGCCTATCAGTTTTTATCGTTGTACCTGTTGTTCGCATTCTGCGGCGGTATCAGACTGAATATCGCCGTAAAAGTCAGGAGCATAAGAACACAGGGTATTGCCGTCTCCGGACTGTCCAGAACAGTAACTGCCGTTGCAACGAACACCACTGCATAATACGGTATCATGAACAGCGGCACCAGTAAGGCTGTAATATTGATGTCATGAAGACGTCTTGCCAGAAGCGAGATATTGGGCAGAAGCAGCACAAGCTGAATAAGGATGTACAGCATTACTGAGGTTAAGCTGTATCCGGAGGTCATGCCGAGGAGACCGAAGCAGATCAGTACGGAGGTGTTAAACAGCATAAACCAAAGAAATTCTGTTCTTGATGCTCTGCCGCTGAAGCAGCAGAATTTAAGAATCGAACAGGTGATTACCGCATCAAAAAATCCCCGGCTTTCAGCTTCCTTCCAGCTGTTTATCCTGCTGTCAGTCTGAACTCCGATGCCGCCGGCGGCAGTGGAAGATCCGCTGCGGAAACGGTAATCACCCCCTGCTGAAATTCTCTGACTCTCCCTGTTTCTGCCGTCCTCATGCTGTTCCGGTGCCTGTCTGCAGCTGGAGGCATTATTCCTGTCATCCGTTTTCGGACGGTCCGAACCGGATCCGTTCTTCTGCCTCTGAGTTGCCGATATGCGTTTTTGTGCATCATCTGCAAGAAGACTGAGAAAATTCATGAATTCAGGAGATGAATATCTGCCGAGGCTTTCCGGGCTGACGCCAAGGCCAATCAGCAGTTCCGTCACAGCCAGGTGTATTTCCTCCGGATCAGAAATCTGCTCCGTTGTGAGATTTACTGAGAGCGGTGCAATGCTGCGATCCATGGAGAGCTGATCATTTTCTCTGAGCATGGTAAGAACTGAGATTTTTGACTTGCCGCAGGAAAGAATGAACTGGTATCCGGCGGAGTTATCATCTGTCATCAGTACATAGCTGTAGCTCTGATCCCGCCCGTCATAATCAGTGCTGAAACTGTAAAAAAGTCTGCTGTCTGCCGGATCTTCTATCATCTTTTTCTTTCTGACTTCAATTTCTGGTACTGTCTGCCTGCCGCTGTTTTCACGGGAGCCAATGTTTTCTTTCTGTGCTGTCTGCTTTTTAAGCGGCACTGTTTCTTTCGGAAATCTTTCAGCATCTGTTTAAAGTCATGTTTCCGTCTGCGTGCTGCCTTCCCCGTCCTTCCTGTATCAGACAGCAGCGGGTATGGATTTCCTGCTGTCAGATTATAACAACTTTTCAGGTACTGTTTGAGAAGGGAAATGAAGAAGCAGTGCGGTTCCTGAAAATCAGATGTGCTTTTCTGCAGGGATGCTGCTGTTTAGAGGCTGCCTCTGAATAACAGTCGTCAGCTTCTGACAAATCCGGGTACCCGGCTTTCTGCAGTGGTAAAATTGTACGGACAGATGAGAACTGCACTGGGGACAGAACAGTCAGCAGCCGTGTTTTTTCAGAATGGGGGTTCTTTTTGATTAGTGTCCATGCTTTAAGATACTGGTATTTTGCATGCCTGGCATCCATTTTCATGATTTTTGAAGTGATGGTTGATCTTTATCAGCCGAGACTGATGGCGTCGATTGTCGATCAGGGTATTCTTGGTCTCGGACATGATGGAAAGCCGGATCCTGATTTCATCCTCTCAACCGGTGCAGTCATGCTGCTGGTGACGCTGTCCGGCTGTTTCTGCGGCATCGGCAGCGGTGTTTTTGCCAATCTTTTCAGTCAGAAGGCGGCAAACCGTCTGCGGAAGGACTGTTTCGGCAGGATCCTGGATTTCTCCTTCGCCCAGACCGACAGATTCCCGGCAGGCAGTCTCATTACAAGAACAACATCAGATATAACCCAGCTCCGGATCATGTGGGGTCAGATGATCCGCGGTGCGGTACGCTGCGGAATGTTTCTTTTTGCCGGAAGTGTTGCGATGCTTTCGCTTTCTGCTGATTTCGGAGCTGTGGTCATTGTCGCGATGCCGGTCATTATTGCTGAAATCGTCTTTTTCCTCTGGAAGACAACGCCTTTATTTACCTCACTGCAGGAAAAACTGGATCGGCTAAATTCTGTGATAAGAGAAAACATTCTCGGTATAAGGGTTGTCAAGGCTTACGTGAGTCAGGATCGGGAAACTGGCAGTTTTGACTCATCCGCCCGGGATCTTGCCGATGTGAGATTCAGAATAGCACTGCTGCTGGCTGCTCTTCATCCGCTTATGAATGTGGTGCTCAATCTTGCCGTAGCCGCAGTGATCTACTCCGGTGCCGTCAGGGTGGAAAGCGGCGGCATGCATCCGGGTGCAGTTATGGCAGGCGTGACATATATGTCCCAGATCCTTATGTCACTGCTTATGGCGGCAATGATTTTTCAGACCGTAAGCAGGGGCAGTGCATCGGCCCGCCGTATAGGAGAGGTCCTCCGGCAGAAAAGAGAACTCGGTGACGGCACTCTTGTCCGCGGCTCCAGACCGGGGTTCGTATCCTTTCGGAATGTGAGCTTTGCCTATCCCGGAAGTCACGGATTTGCTCTGCATGATGTGAGCTTTGATCTGCAGGCGGGAGGAACTCTTGCGATTATTGGTCCCACCGGTTCGGGGAAATCAACGCTGGCAGCCCTGATCGCCCGTTTTTACGATGCGGAGTACGGTTCGGTAATGGTTGATGATCAGGATGTCCGCCTTTTTTCCAAATCGGCGCTTCGCAGCAGAGTGTCGGTTGTTCTCCAGACAAGTCAGCTGTTTTCCGGAACTGTGGCGGATAACATTGCCGGAGGAAAAGGGGACTACTCCGTTGATGAGGTCGTCAGAGCCGCAAAGCTGGCTGAAGCCGATGAGTTTATAAGAGCTTTGCCGGAAGGCTATGATACTCCGGTGGGTCCGGGCGGATCGGGACTTTCCGGTGGTCAGCGTCAGCGCCTGGCCATAAGCCGTGCACTGTTTCGAAAGTCGGATATCCTCATACTTGATGATGCCACCAGTGCTCTTGATTTCAGAACAGAGCGGAGGATCCTGGATCATCTTCGCGAAGACTTCAGTTCTGTGACCAAAATAATAATTGCCCAGCGTATTTCCACGGTTATGTCTGCAGATCAGATCCTGGTGCTGGATCAGGGCAGAGCGGCGGGATGCGGCAGCCACAGTGAACTTATGGCTTCTTCACCTCTGTACCGGAGTATCTGGGAGTCGCAGATGCAGGAGGAGAAGTGACATGAGCGATAACAGAGCTCTCCAGTACAGAAAGGAGGAGCAGACCTCCGTTCGTGCATCCCTGAGGCCGGGCGGTGCCGCCATGATGATGAAACCCGGGGAGAAGCCGAGCCGTTTCAGAGAAAGCTTTTTCAGACTCATACGATATTTCAGCGAAGACAGGTACAGTCTTTTTCTGATCCTGCTGCTGGTTGTCCTGACGGTGAGCTGTTCTGTTTCGGCACCAATGTTTCAGTCCAGGGCAATTGACTGTGTGGTGGCTGTTGATTTGGATGCCCTGCCAGGACTTCTTGGGATCATGTGCAGTCTCTATCTGCTTTCCGGGATCTTCATGCTTCTGCAGTCCAGGATCACGGCTGCAGTAAGCCGCAGGGTGATCCTGAGGCTCCGGCATGAACTCTTCTGCCGTGTGGTTCATCTTCCCGTCCGGGATACTGATGCGGCGACAAGAGGTGATCTGATAAGCCGGATGACCAATGACACGGACAATATCGATTCGGTTGTATCCTCGTCTCTGTCCTCGTTTATCCAGTGTGTTCTGATGCTTGTGCTTTCATTTGCTGCAATGCTCTGGATTTGCTGGCAGCTGGCACTGATTTCATGTACGGCCATTGCTCTGTCTCTTCTTGTCACGGTAACTGTTACAAATATTTCCCGCCGCTTTTTTATCAGACGGCAGGAGGTGCTGGGAGAGCTGAATTCCACAGTAGAGGAGAGTCTCACCAATTTCAGAACCGTGACAGCATACAACATGCAGCAGGGTGCGGCGGATCGGTTTAATCGATCCTCTGATGAGCTGGCACGGTGCGGCATGATTGCTGAAACTGTAAGCAGCAGCATGGGACCGCTGATGAACATGATCAACAACCTGATCTTCCTTCTGGTGGCGGTGTGCGGAGCATGGTTTTCACTTAAGGGGCTGATTACAGTCGGCGGGATTTCCGCATTCTTTGTTTATTCGAGACAGTTCACCCGTCCGGTTACGGAAATTTCCATGATCTACAGCCAGATCCAGACGGCACTGGCGGGAGCTGAAAGAATTTTTGAACTCCTGGACAAGAATGAGGAATCATCCGCTGGCGAGGAACCCGGAGATTTGAAGTCGGCTTCGATTGAATTCAGACATGTTACCTTCTCCTACGAACCCGGTCATCCGGTTCTTGATGATTTCTCGCTGAAAATCGAAGCCGGATCCAAGGTTGCTCTGGTGGGATCTACGGGATCCGGAAAAACGACTGTAATCAATCTGCTGATGCGTTTCTATGAGCCGGACAGCGGTGAAATTCTAATCAACGGCAGAAACATAATGGATTTTAATGTGCATGAACTGAGGAGACGAATTGGTATTGTTCTTCAGGATACGGTGCTTTTTTCCGCCAGTGTGAGAGAGAATCTGATTTATGCAGACAGTTCTCTTACTGATGAAGACATAGCCGAGGCCGCAGAATTTTCCGGACTTTCCGAATTCATATCAGGACTTCCTGAAGGTCTGGACACAGAACTTGCCGGTTCCGGCTGTCATCTTTCAGACGGGCAGAGACAGCTTGTGGCAATATGCAGAGCGTTCCTTTCATCGCCGGATATTCTCATACTGGACGAGGCTACGTCAAATGTTGATACCAGAACTGAAAAGCATATACAGGATGCCATGGCCAGACTGATGAATATAGGTACATGCCTGGTTATTGCCCACAGACTGTCAACTATTCAGGATGCTGATCGCATTGTAGTTATGGATCACGGGCGGTTGGCGGAGACAGGATCTCACGGCGAGCTTCTGAAAAAGGGAGGGATCTACAGCAGACTGTACAGTATTCAGTTTGCGGGACAGGCAACATAGGAACAGAGTTTCAATTCTGTGGTTTGGAGCTGCCAGCAGATTGAGACGAACTGCCGCTGGGAGAGCCCGCCTGTGGAGGCAGACTCAGTCTTGCGGCAGCGGATGAAAGTCTTCTGCCTGCCAGTGTTCTGTTATTCAACTGTTCGTTTGAACGGGATAATGCTTTCGTCTTCAATCCTGTGATTTTTGTGGTTGTTCATGGCAGCCTCATTTGAGGTATTGGCATAGCAGTAGGCACACTGGTGAAGACATGTATTGTACATGCCGATGTCCTTGCTTATCATGCATCCGCAGGCTTTGCGTTGCCCCTTGTCCTTGAATTTGTCGTAATTAAAACGAGCATTACTGGTTTTATTCTGAGTTTCCGTGTTACCGGGAGCGAACAGTTCAGTTTGGGTTTCTTGTGTTTCCGTGCTATCGGAGGAAAACAGACTGAACTGAGAACTATCCACCTTGGTTTCTTTCTTACTCTTGCCAGAAACATCTTTGTTTCGGAAATTCTCCAGATATGCTCTGAGAGCAGGATCCTTCTGACTGAACAGATCGTCTATCAGTTCCGGATCTATGCAGTTGTTGTGTTTTATTCCGAAACTATCGAGATCTATGCCCTCGGCACATGTTGCAACAGTTACGTCCCAGTTAAGTTCCTTCTTCCAGGCAGATCTCAGATCTGCAATTCCTTTTGCTATGGCATTTTTCTGGTCGGAATCAGGCTCGGCTGACAAAACATCTCTATCTGTGTATAGATGCAGTCTTACAAGGTTGTTTTGAACCTTGCGATAATCCTTTATAT
>CADBNP010000268.1 GCA_902796095.1 uncultured Aeromonadales bacterium
ACGTTCTACACAGCGGGCATCTCTTGTTACAAAACCGGCCTTGCGTAATTCTGGACGAAGTGATTCATCATAAGCCATCAGAGCACGTGTTATACCCAAACGGATTGCACCTGCCTGACCAGAAGCTCCACCACCTTTAACAGTGATGTAAAAATCAAACTTGTCTGCCATTTCTACCAGTTCCAGTGGCTGACGTACAATCATTCTGGAAGTTGGACGACCGAAATATTCATCAAGAGAACGCTGATTGATAACGATGTTACCAGATCCTGCCTTAGCGAAAACACGTGCGGTTGAACTCTTGCGACGGCCTGTGCCGTAAAACTGCTGACTATTTACCATCTCAATGTCCCCCGATTAAATGTCTAATACCTTCGGCTGCTGAGCTGCATGATCATGCTCTGCACCAGCATAAACCTTTAACTTTTTGAACATTGCACGACCCAGCGGTCCCTTTGGCAACATACCACGAACTGCTGACTGAATGACCATTTCAGGTTTATCAGCAATCATAACGCTGAAAGGAAGAGACTTTATTCCGCCAGGGAAGCCTGAATGATGATGATACATCTTATCAGTGAACTTCTTACCGGTTACGCTTACCTTTGCTGCATTGATAACGATGATATAGTCACCGGTATCCATAAAAGGAGTGTATTCTGGTTTGTGCTTACCACGTAAACGAGAAGCAATCTCAGCTGCAAGGCGACCCAATGTCTTGCCCTCAGCATCAACAACATACCAATCACGCTTGATGGTGCTTGGCTTAGCAACATAACTTTTCATTACAGTTATTACCCATTATATTACTGTTAAAAAATGGCAAAAAAAAATGCCTATCCTGATGACGTGAATATGCCCCTTCGAACTTATCCGCGTCCGTTGTACCTAACAATACAACCAAAAAGTGGGTAGGCTGATTATACATAAAAATGTTCAAAACACAAAACTGATTTTGTGATCCAAACAAAAAAATTTATCGGTGTAAACTCAGTGCTTTTACCGATAAATTTCTGGCTCACAATAATTACTATTTGAATTTAACTACCTGTGAATAGTATCCTCAGCAACGGTAACCTCAAGTTCACGCAATGAGCCGTCTCTAAGAACTTCTATTTTAATAGAAGAATTTGGTGCAGTTTCCGCAATAATATCCATAGCCATCTGAGCGTTCGTAATTTTTACTCCGTTAAAGGTAAGCATGATATCGCCTACCTGAATACCGCCCTGCTCAGCCGGACCTGCGGGAGCGATTTTCTCCACAATAAGTCCATGATTCGGTCCAAGATTAAGAAGATTCGCTGTGACTGAATCCACATCAACAGTTTTTATTCCAAGATAACCCCTGACTACCCTGCCCTTGTTTACAAGATCTATCATAATCCTCTTGGCTAGTGCATAAGGCACAGCAAAAGCAATATCATTTCCATCAGAACTGCTTCCATTGGAATATGTACCGGAATTAATTCCTACAAGTTCGCCCAGAGTATTAATCAGAGCTCCGCCGGAATTTCCAACCCCCACATAGGCATCAGTCTGAAGCAGATCCTGTCTTCCATTTGAATTAGGCCCCATGGTTCCAAGTCCCGAACGCCCTTTTGCACCAATTATTCCCATTGTTACAGACTGACCCACGTTAAAAGGGTTACCTATGGCTAGAACTATGTCGCCTACCCTGGAGACTCTCTTATCGTTCTGGGGGATTACAGGAAGATTCTCGGCTTCAATTTTCAAAACAGACAGATCTGTAAGAATATCACTGGCAACTAACTGAGCGTCAAATATACGTCCATCCTGCAGTGCAACAATTATTTCCTCTGCATCAGCTATAACATGGTAATTGGTAAGTATATAGCCATGAGAGCTCATGATAACACCGGATCCCAGTGCATCAGGCTGGAGAATGGATTTTCCCGTATTCGAATCTATCTGTTTTGTTTTGGTATAAACATTTACAACAGCAGGAGCAGCCCTGGCTACAGCATCATGATAGGAAGCAGGGGCCGTCAGTATATTAAAAATGTAGGAAAGTGAAAAAGCACCGTTAGTTACAGAAGGAACACAGACAATCATGACAAGACTTACAGCAAGTCCAAGTAAAACAGCATTCGCAATATATTTGTATAATTTCATAACACGTTTTTTGTTAGACAATCTCGGAACTATTTTATACTAATTTGAATAAGAGCCATAACCATCTGACAACAGGAATTTTTTTCAAAATCAGATCCTGTTTATCATACACACAACAAAAAAACCTTCCTCATTTCAGAAGAAGGTCATGTTAAAAAAAACTAAAATGAATATTAGCGGATAATAATAAACATGTTCATTCTTCCGCGAACCACATTAAGAGCCTGAGTACCTTTGCTCTTGGACAGTATCTTATTCAAATCTTCGACTGAATTTACAGGTTCACGATTTACTCCGACGATGATATCACCCTTCTGCAGACCATACCGCGCAGCGTTAGACTTCTTATCGATAGAGACAATTTCAGCACCTTTAACTTTACCGGTGGCCGTTTCAAGTTTGACTCCGTCAAAGACAGAATTAACCTCCTTGTTGGAAGATTCTATTCTCTGACTCTCAGCCTGCTTAAGTGTGACATCCCTGGTAATCTCCTTACCGTCACGAATGATACCTAAGGTAACCTTGGAACCAGCACCAATTGTAGCAATCCTTGCTCTCAGTTCGTTAAAAGATGAAATTTTATGTCCGTTGAGCGAAATAATTATATCACCAGCTTTAATACCTGCCTCTTCAGCGGCGGAACCTTCCATTATCTGGTTTACAAAAGCACCCTTGTTCTGCTGAGCTCCGAATTTCTCTGCGAGATCAGGAGTGAGTTCTCCACCCATAATTCCAAGAAAACCACGACGAACTTCACCATACTTTATTAACTGTTCAGTAATGCTCTTAACCATATTTGAAGGAATTGCAAAACCGATACCGACATTGCCTCCATTTGGTGCAATAATAGCTGTATTGATACCAATAAGATTTCCCTTCAAATCAATAAGAGAACCGCCACTGTTTCCCTGATTTATAGGAGCATCAGTCTGAATATAATTTTCAAACTGATTTCCACCGCCATCAACGGAACGACCTAATGCAGATATGATACCGTAGGTAACGGTGTGACCCAGGCCGAACGGATTACCAACAGCAATTGCGAAATCACCTACCCTCAGTTCGTCAGAATCGGAATACGAAACAGCGTGAAGATCTTTGGCTTCAATCTTCAGAAGTGCTACATCTGATTGAGGATCAGCACCAATCTTCTTAGCCTCAAACTGTCTGCCGTCATGAGTTGTAACAGTAATTTTCTTTGCTTCGTCAATTACATGATTATTAGTTACGATGTAGCCTTCCTTGGAATCTACAATTACACCAGATCCCAGAGCTTGAAAAGGTCTTTCATAACCCCGATGGTTTTCAAACGGATCAAAACCGAAGGGATCACCAAAGAAGAAAGGCATATTGCCACCGCTGACTTCCTTGCTACCTTCTACATTGATAGTGACAACAGCGGGAAGGACTTTGTCAATGATTGGAGCAAGAGAAGGAACCGAACGTGATTGCGATGCCGTGGCATCAATCAAAGGCAGTGCATCAGCTTGAACGCTGACACTAAAACTTGCTAGAGCACCGGATATTATGCAAACTGAAACCAGTTTCTTAAGATTTACCATTTAACTCTCCTTAATCATAATGTGATTTACCACACATTATGAGACTGAATGAGAGTTAAATAGTTCCCTGACTAGTCTTCATAATCCTTAGGCTGAACAGAAGGACCTGCAGAGGCGACGGAAGGAGAAGGCTTTTTAAGATCCTTCAGAGATTCAAGTGATGAGATAACCTTAGGATCATTCTGGTTCTCCTTTGACAGAGAAGTACTGATATCCTGAGACATATCACCAAAATGCTGAAGCAATTTCTGATACTGATCATCAAACTGCTGGAAAAGAAATGCTGTTTCTGAAAGATGATGCTTCATTTTATTTCTGAGATTACCTAGTTCAAGTTTAGTAACCTCCAAATCACGTTCAGCATCACTTTTACGAGCAAAACAATAATGCCCAAAAAGGACACCCAGAATAAATATCAAAACATCGCAGACAACTATAATCCACATTATAAAAATCCTATTTGCACCAACAAAGTAAACGAAAATATACTCTACTTTTCAGCAAACTTTATTGATCTGATACAAAACTTAAGAAAAAACTATCAAAAACAGAATCTTTAGGATCTGAAAAATTAGCATTTCAACTCTGTTTAAACAAATCTGAAAAAATAGAAGAAGAAAAAGAAAGGGTACAAAAAACACATAAAAAAAGCAGGCATCAAACCTGCTGATTATGTTAAAAGTGGCGGAACGGACGGGGCTCGAACCCGCGACCTCCTGCGTGACAGGCAGGCGTTCTAACCAAGCTGA
>CADBNP010000269.1 GCA_902796095.1 uncultured Aeromonadales bacterium
CGTCGCCGTCAATATCGCAGAAAGCAAAAAAAGCAATATCTCCAGGTTCTGTACCTCCTGAAAGAATTTTTTGTTTCGGCAGATTTATTCTGCTTCCTCTGTAGGTATGCTTAAGACCATCCCATGCAAAAATGCTGGAAAAATTAAGAAACAGTCCGTCTGTGATTTCATACCCCTTGATTATGTTGTCGTGTTCATCAGCAAAATAATGCTCCGTTACAGTGCCGAATGACTGAAACGGAGTCCTGTACGCAGCAGGCTGATAGCCGGGCAGTGGAGATATGATTCCGCTGTTCCAGTTTACATCGAAAAATATCGCCTCATCAGAATAGAGACCGCCCATCTCCATTGTTGCCGTAAGCATATAAAGATATCTGCCGCTGTCAGTCTTTATCAGATTGGCAGCAAGGGACGGACCTTCTTCATTATTCGGATCATAACCGCTGATGGAGTTTGTCTGGGTATCGAAGGAAACTCCCTCCACTTCATTTCCTGTGGCAACTGACTTATCTGCATTGCTGATTATCAGAGTAAACAGATCAGTGGTATATTTGCGGTTGAATTCTCTTGATACATCAAGAACTGTTGGTTCACCGGCCCTGGTTTCAATCTTAAAACTCTGTGACATGCTTTCAGTAAGCATGTCAGCAAAACCCATTGCCATAACTGCTCCCGAGACTGTAAGAGCAAGCGCGATTTCTGCTGAAAGTAAAAATTTATTCATATGCAAATTCCGATTTATTTAGACTGATTTCCTGCAGCAGTATTTTGGATTAAGAGATCTTTAATCGCAGCCATACTGCAGAATTGAATTTGATTTTTTACCTGATTTTAACAAAAGTGTTATCAAAAATATCTTTTCACAGTTGTGAGGCCTGGTTCAATGTTCAAATCTGAGTTTGTAATTCCAGGTATCAAATACCTCATTTCTGGTGTCCGGTAATGTAATTAGACTTGGTTCACGCATGAGAACATCGAAAAGAGAAAGGCTTTCACCCTGACCCTTGCCAACGAATCATTGATGAAGGAAATTGACTACCTGGGCGCGGTCTCAGATGTCTTTAAACCATCTTTACTGACGTGAAAATCTCCCGGATTCTCCGGATCGAGAGACAGAATAACAGAAGTGAGGACATGTTGAGAGTCTTTCCAAACCGTCCTGGTCTGGTAATAAGCATCACATCAGACTGGTTTTCTTCAAAAACTGTCTTTACAGAGGGAGTTTTCCCTTTTCAAAAAAGGTGTTGTTGCTTTTCTGCCAATTCAACTGATTAGATAAAACCAGTCTGGATTCAGACATGAGGATCTGTATCAGCCTGATCGTTTCCATCTTCAATGAGCTTTTTCATTATCAGGCCGTTGCTTGCCCTCCATGCGTCGAAGCCGCTGCGGTTGCTTCCCGAAATTACGGATGCCGCAAGACTCGGACTGTTGTAAGGTACGCTGCTGTTGTAGCACAGACTTAATTCATCCTCTGTTTCAGTAACAATACCTTCATTAATCAGTCTTGTGCGCTCCTCCTTGACTGTATTTCTCACTGAATCAGCACAGTTTTTGCTTATAATCGAACCCTTCATTACCACAAAACATTTTTTTGAGTTTATGAATGTGAAATATCCATAGGATTCATAGTTGTTCTTTGTTCCCGGTTTGGTAGATGCATACTTGAACTTGATGTGGGGCACATCGTTCACTATGACAGACTCCAGATTGAATTTTTTGATTAATTTCATTTCATCCATAAGTCTGATGGTTTCTTCAGGATATGATGAAGAGAATGTTATTTCAGATGAACTGGCTCGTGTCTTTGCTCTGCGTGCTGAACTGTCTGAACTGCCGCCGTTTTTTTTCGCCTTCTGCTTTTTATCCGCTGTTGCGGCAGATGATTTTTCTTCTGAATCCGAAGCTGACTTGCCGGAATCTGGCGTACCGTTCTTTCTGGCTTTTTCTGATTTCCTGGTCTTTTCGGACGTTACGGCAGTCTCTGAAGGAACTTTTTCTGTTTCTTTAACAGCTTCAGCTGTATCTGTCTGTCGGGAGTAATCGTCTTTTCCGGCATCAGGTTCTGAATTTATCCTGTTCGGATTGCCTGCAGATAAATCCGTATGTCCGCCCTGTTGCAGATCTGCTGACTGTTCTGTCGTTCCGCTGTCTGAGCCGGCTGCCCCTTTGTCAGGAAGAGTCTCCGGAACGCTGTCGGAGCTGACCAAAAATGAATCCTTATTATCCGCATTAACTTCTGGGGTATGAGCCAGACTTCCCTCAGAGTCTTTCTGCATATTGTCTGTCTCTTTTTCTTTGCTTCGATCTGGTTTTCCGTTCTGATCATTATTATCAGAGGCAGACACAGACTCTGAAACAGAAACTGAAGAATCAGAACTGCTGTCGGTCATTATGAAGAGCTCGCTGGTTTCATTGTCAGCTGTTCTGGTAACATGTTTGCCGCTATCAGTTTTTGCCGCTGCATGTTCAGGATCGCAGACACTGCTGGTTCCGCTGACCTCATTGTAGATGTGCTTTACTATGCGTTCAAATTCCAGGAGCTTTTCGTATCTTTCAGTACTGAGTACCACCCCAATTTTTTTCCCTTCGTTGTCACATACGTAGGTGACATTCATGTCTTCGGTCAATGCCAATTAACACCTCTGTTATATTCTGGAACAGGTCTGCTCAAGGATATCCGGCAGTTTGCAGAACTGTTATCACTATTCATCAAATTTCCGGGAACAATTATAACCTATTGCGTTTAAGAAAACTCGGGGTTTGAGACGCGATCCATGCGCAGTCGGAAAACGGATGCCGTTTTCTGAAGTAAATGCTGCAGCGTGTCGTAATTTATCGCTGAAATCTGCACCTCAGAGCAGCACCGGGATTTCATTTTCCGCTATTTTATGCTGATCATGCCGGTTGTGTCGGCTTCTTCGTCAATCTTCCATAAACCGATGGACTGAGTGAAGGCCCTGGCACCGGCAAACATGTCTCTGAAGGATCTTACCTTTGATACATCCCAGTTCTTCAGATCATGATTGAAAGACAGGGCTTTTTTAAACATGCCGCTCATGTCCGTAACCGATGATGTATCCCATCCGCCTATGGGCTGGTTGAAGCATGACGCATCACTGAACATCCAGCTCATGTCAGTCACTGCGGATGTAACCCATTTTTCCAGCGGTGAATTGAATTTTGCCGCTCCAAGAAACATTCCCCTCATGTCAGTGACAGACTGGGTGTCCCAGTCACCGATATACCTGTTGAAGCTGACAGCATTCCAGAACATTGCGTTCATCGTCCTTACTTTCCCCGTGTTCCATTTACCGATGTCACCGTTGAAAGATGTCGCACCGGAAAACATGCCGTCCATTTCCGTTACTGCTGACGTATCCCATGATTCAATATCACCGTTAAACTTTACGGCACAGCAGAACATTTCACTCATGCTGGATATTCCCGAAGTGTCGCGAATATTCACGGATTCCAGCATTTCAAAACCCAGAAATGCCGAAGCCAGAGATGTAACCTTCGATGTCAGAATTATCGGAAAGTCTATCCTTGTGAGGGGAGAAATTCTGTCGGCACGGCAGAATGGACTGAAGAGGTTTCTGTACTGTTCGTACTCCTCATCTGATTCGTTATCCCAGTCCCGGGATCTTGTAAATTCGTAATCGACTGTAAGGGACTGAAGCCGGTTTTCGATTATTCCGGCCGTGATTTCAGTTGTGATATCATCCGCAGAGTGAA
>CADBNP010000270.1 GCA_902796095.1 uncultured Aeromonadales bacterium
CAGTCCGGAGAAGCTCCGGCTCCCGGCGATCCGGGCTATGCCGAGGTCCTTGAGGGAGTGAATGACTCTCAGCAGGTAACCTTTGATTTTGAGGAACTTACCCAGCTAAGTTCACCGTTTGATGTGACAAAGCTTGTTCAAAACGGATCCAGCAAGGGTCAGCTGACAGGTCTTGATATCAGCGATAACGGTCTTGTTCAGGCTACATACTCAAACGGCAAGATAAAGAAGGTAGGCATGATTGCCATGGCGACATTCTCCAACAGTCAGGGTTTGGCCAAGCTGGGTGATACATGCTGGAAGCAGTCCATAAATTCCGGCGAGGCCGTTGCTTCAAGACCGGGAATAGGTATCGGTGGCTTTATCAAGTCATCGTCGCTTGAATCCTCAAACGTGGATCTTTCGGCTTCTCTTGTGGATCTGATTACAGCTCAGCGTCACTATCAGGCAAACTCCAAGGCACTTGAGGCAGCCAGCGCCATTATGCAGACAATACTGAATGTCTCATAGGCACCAGTTTTAGATTTCTGTTCCTATTGTCGATCCGCCGCACGGCGGATCTTTTCAGGTCATTTTTCTGACACTGTCTTCTCCTCACTTTCTGCAGTTCATCCTGCTGCTTTCTTTTTATCTCCCGTATATCCACGTTATCTGATTCTGCACGGTCTGGCACGGTAATTGCTTTAATTATATACATCAGAATGATTACTTAGACGGAGCGGTATATGGATCACGCATTATATATAGCAATGACTGGAGCCAAGGAGAATATGAACAGCCTGGCTATTCGGGGTAACAATATCGCCAATGCGTCTACCATCGGCTTCAAGGCTGATTTTGAGCAGGCAAGAGCCATGCAGGCCTATGGTGAAGGTCATCCGACCAGAGTATTTGCTCTTACCGAGCGTCCCGGCCACGATATGAGTTCAGGTGCCATTAACACCACCGGAAGAGATCTGGATGTTGCCATCAAGGGTGACGGATTTATTGCCGTGGAGGACAGAAACGGAAAAGAGGCTTACGTTCGCACCGGCAGTCTCACCATCGATGCGGAAGGTGTGCTCAGAACCGCTTCCGGTCTTGCCGTAAGGGATGTCTCC
Source organism: uncultured Aeromonadales bacterium (assembly GCA_902796095.1). GTDB lineage: Bacteria > Pseudomonadota > Gammaproteobacteria > Enterobacterales > Succinivibrionaceae > UBA2804. Next base: position 1,101 of record CADBNP010000270.1, read on the forward strand.
GGGAATGAGGTATCAATTCAGATGCCGGTGCAGAGCATCTTCATCAGACCTGACGGCACTGTTCAGGGTGTTCCTGAAGGCATGGAGCACAGCAATATTGAAGAATTTGCCCAGATTAAGCTGGTCAAGCCGGCAGTGAGGGATTTATACAAGGGGCAGGACGGACTGTTCAGGCTGAACAGCGGTCAGAACGCACTGGAAGATCCGACCGTGACTCTTGTTAACGGCGCTGTGGAAATGTCCAATGTCAATGTGGCTGCTGAAATGACACAGCTTATAAGAATACAGCGCCAGTTCGAGGCAAATATGAAGATTATGAAGACTGCTGAAGAAATGGATCAAAGCAGCAACAGTTTACTGCGTCTATCTTAAGGACTGAGGAGTTTTATTATGATGCCAGCATTATGGGTCGCAAAGACCGGTCTTGACGCCCAGCAGACCAATATTTCAGTAATTTCAAACAACCTGGCCAATGCCTCCACTGTAGGCTATAAAAAGAGCAGGGCTGTGTTTGAGGATCTGCTGTATCAGAATGTGAATCAGCCGGGAGGCAGATCCTCCGCCGATACCACTCTTCCTTCAGGCCTTATGGTTGGTGTTGGTGCCAAGGTTACGGCAACCCAGAAGAGCTTTACCCAGGGTGACGTGCAGACCACCGACAATTCTCTGGATGTGATGATAAACGGTGCCGGATTCTTTGAGGTGGAGCTTCCCGACGGTACTACAGCATATACCAGAAACGGTCAGTTTGCCCTGAATGAGGAAGGTACCATTGTCACCACGGGCAGCGGCTATACAGTACAGCCGGCCATTCAGATTCCGGACAATGCAGTCAGTATCACCATAAGTACTGACGGACAGGTTTCAGTTCAGCTGGCGGGACAGGCAGAGTCTCAGATCCTTGGTCAGTTTAATGTCAGCCGTTTTATCAATCCGATGGGCCTTGAGCCTGTAGGCGAGAATCTCTTTACCGAAACCCAGTCTTCGGGAGCTCCGATACAGGGTACCGCAGGTCAGGACGGTATGGGAACAATCAAGCAGGGCATGCTGGAAACAGCAAATGTCAATGTAACTGAGGAACTTGTGAATCTTATACAGGCTCAGCGTGTCTATGAGATGAACTCCAAGGTTCTTTCCACAGTGGATGCAATGCTTACAAGTCTGAACCAGAATACATAACAGTTTGAATATACAGCTTCATGACAGATAAATTTACAGCTTTGGGATGGGAGTCAGAACTATGAACAGATTGATTGCAGCAGGGATCTTCTCGGCAATGTTCCTTACAGGGTGCGCTTCAGTTATCGAGGCGGGTTCTCCTAAACCGGATGATCCGGAATTTGCACCGGCGGCACCGGCGGAAAGAACAGTCAATGTTGTTCCTACAGGTTCAATTTTTGACAATGCGGGTGTAAGCAGTATTTATTCCGATATCAAGGCACACAAGGTTGGCGATCTTATCACTGTGAATCTGGAGGAGAGAACGTCAGCAAAGAAGAACGCCACTACCGAACTTGGAAAGAAGAGCTCCTTCAATATCCAGCCGCTGACTCTCATGGGCCAGCAGGTTCATCTTGGTAAATTCACTCCGGAGGCTTCAGGCGGTACCGGAAATGATTTCAAGGGTGATTCCGAAGCAAATCAGAGCAACAGTCTCCAGGGAAATATTTCTGTCAGTGTGGTACAGGTTTTGCCTAACGGTAATTTAAGGGTCCGCGGCGAGAAATGGCTGATGCTGAACAACGGCAACGAGTATATCCGTATTACCGGTCTTCTTCGTCCCGAGGATATCAATTCAGACAATACCGTATCCTCCCAGCGTATAGCCAATGCCAGGATCCAGTACGGCGGTACCGGGGACTTTGCCAACACCCAGGAGCGTGGCTGGCTGGCCAAATTCCTAAACACCGTGTTCAATCCGTTCTGATTGTGTAAGTTAGGAGCAGTGTATGAAAGGTTTATTCAAGTCAATATTGCTGGCTGCGGTTATGGTTGTGCAGTCGCTGATGCCTGCTGATGCCTCCCGTATCAAGGATATAACCTCTGTTCAGGGTGTCAGATCCAATCAGCTCATAGGCTACGGTCTTGTGGTCGGTCTTAACGGTACCGGTGAGAAGAACAACGCCTTTTCAGAGCAGACCTTTCGTACCATGCTGAATAATTTCGGCATCAAGGTTTCAGACAATATCAAGCCAAAGATGAAGGATGTGGCACCGGTGGTTGTACACGCCGAACTTCCGCCCTTTGCCAAGCCGGGTCAAACTATTGACGTCACGGTTTCCGCCATCGGTGAGGCAAAAAGTCTGAGAGGCGGTTCGCTGATCCAGACCTTCCTTAAAGGTGCGGACGGACAGGTTTATGCCGTGGCTCAGGGTTCTCTGGTGGTATCTGGTCTGGGTACCGAGGGATCTGACGGATCAAAGGTGGTTGTCAATACTCCGACAGTCGGCCGTATTGCAAACGGGGCGATTGTGGAGAGAGCCGTCAAATCCTCCTTTGAATATGGGGATACCATTATTCTTAATCTTCACAGAGCTGATTTTTCCACTGCTGATAATGTTGCAAATGCTATAAATGACAATTTTGGCAAGAATACTGCAAGAGCATTAGATGCAACCTCGGTTGAAGTTTATGCACCCCGGGATCCAAGTGCCAGAGTTAATTTTATGTCGGCTGTTGAGAATCTGGATGTGGACATGGCTGACGAGGCTGCAAAGATAATCGTAAATTCCCGCACAGGAACAATTGTTATCGGAAAGGATGTAAAGCTTCATCCGGTGGCAATAACCCACGGAGGACTTACGGTTACGGTCAAGGAGAATATTGAGGTGTATCAGCCCAATCCGATGGCCGAAGGAGACACTGCAGAGGTATCCAATTCTGAAATAAAAATTGAAGAAAAGAATACCCGCATGTTTAAGCTTGAATCATCAAATTCCCTTGATGATCTGGTTCGCACCATAAATCAGATCGGGCTTGCACCCGGTGACCTCATGAGTGTACTTGAGGCATTGCAGCAGGCCGGAGCGATAGAAGGAGAACTGGTCATCATATAGAATCATTACTACAGGAGATTGCGAAGATGGACAATATCGACTACATCAATGACTACAACTCTCTGGAACATCTTCGCAGACAGGGTATTAACGGAGATGCTTCTGCCAGAAAAAATGCTCTGCAGCAGGCTGCCAATCAGTTTGAAGCCTTCTTCACCCAGATGTGGCTTAAAGTCCAGAGAGAATCCACCAAAGAGCTTAACAGGGACAATCCTCTCTCCAGCTCCACTTCAGAACTTTATCAGAGCATGCTTGATGAACAGATGTCGGCACAGCTGGCCAGCTGCGGCATCAGCATGCAGTCAGGCGGACTTTCCAGTCTGATAGTAAAACAGCTTGACAGGGGAGAATCATCAAAATCCACCGGTGAACTCCATATGCCAAATGAAACCAGGAGCTTCGTTTTAAAGCAGGATCCGAAAGCCTTCAGTCTTGAGGGTGCAAGAAGAGAAACTGCAGCTGCACGGATTCCGATGAAAAGTGAGTATTTTGGCAAGGAATATGCTCCTGAATCATCAGGTGTCAGCGGCAAAGCCGATCTGCTTGAAGATATCAAACTTCAGAAAAAGTTTGAGATTAAAGGCAGGGATGGAAAATCCGGTGAATTACAGCAGGCCTTTGTGGATAAGCTTATGCCGATTGCAAAGAAGGTGGCTGCAAAGTTCGGACTTGATCCTCTGGTAATGGTGGCTCAGGCGGCTCTTGAAACCGGATGGGGCAAGCATCTGATGAAAAAAGGTGCGGAGGTTGCCAACAATTTCTACGGGATCAAGGCAGGAGGCCGCAAGGGAGGCAGCACCACAAGAGCCAACAGTTATGAATATATCAACGGGCGCAAGGTAATGGTCAACTCCAGCTTCAGAGCATACAGCAGCATTGAGTCGAGCATGGAGGACTATGCCAGACTCATTACTGAAAACAAGCGTTACAGCAAGGTAAAGGATGCCGAGAGTGCAGACAACTACTTTGAAGAACTGCAGAAAGCCGGATATGCCACAGATCCCAAGTATGCCGCAAAGTTAAAGAGCATTATCAGAAATCCTGCATTCAAGGAATACTGGAGCTAAGGTAGGAAGTTATGATCACTGAAATGTTGTCCATAGGCAAGTCAGCCGTTGCCGCTCAGCAGGTTCTGCTCAGAACAACTTCGAACAACATTGCCAATATCGCTACTGACAATTACGTAAGACAGCGTTCCACAACTACGGACAATGCTCTGGCTCTCGGTGTGGGCAGCGTTATCACTCAGCGGCTCAATGATACCTTCAAACAGCAGGAGGTGTGGCGGGATACTGCCAATCTTGCCTTCAATGAGGCTGTATTCGAGCAGATCCATACTGTGGATCAGTATCTCTCCAATAACTCCATTGGTTTGTCTTCATCCATTACCAAGATGTTTACTTCTCTTGAATCTGCAAACAACAACCCGATTTCGGAGTCTGAAAGAACGGAGTTCATGTCTGATATTCAGGGATTTGTTGATCGTTTCAATACTCTCTATGATGATATTGAAAGTGTACTTTCTGACAATGCGAGAAAACTTGAAGAATCAACCAAGCAGGCCAATGAGCTTATCAAGAGCATAGCCAATATGAATAACAGCATTGCAGCCATCGGACAGAAGCATGATTCTTTTTTCTACAATCTGATAGATCAGCGTGATGCCGCGGTTGCCGAGCTTGCCAGTCTGGTTGATATAAGGACTGTTCCAAATGATGAAAATCCGGATATTATTGGTATCAATCTGGCATCAGGTCAGTCGCTGGTGCTGGTGGAAAGTGATTTGAATCAGTGTACCTACGGTCATCTTGAAATAGTACCCGGAACATATGATCAGAGTTCAAAGGAACTTGCCATAAGATTTGAAGGATCAAATCTGTATAACAGACTCGGTTCCGATTATGAAATCACCGGCGGAAAGATTGGAGGGCTTCTGGATTGCCGAAGGGAGATAAATGAGGTTCTTTCCAGCATTTCTCAGCTTACAGTTGCTCTTGCCATAAATTTCAACAATCAGAACAGGGAGGGTTTTGATTTAAACAGTCAGCAGGGACAGGATCTGTTTGATGTTCCCCATACCTATCCAGTAGCGGGTGATGATGACTGGTGCACGACCTGCTACGGAAAAGGAAGCATCAGATATGCAGTTGATCCTTCCAGCATTGAAAAATTCAGTGACTGCAATCTCTGCTTTGTAAGCGATGATACGGGATCGTTTGTGGGATGCTATCAGGTTCTGGAGGATGGAACACTGAGCGAAAATACAGTTGATCCTGCAGATTTCGGACTGGTGATTGATACGAATCCAGCTTATTTCTATGCTGAGCCAAATACCAGGGTGACTATCAAGCCTGCCGTGGATCTGGCAAGACATATAAAGGTAGCAACTACTGATGCCAAAAAACTGGCTCTGTCAGGAAGCGGCCTTGGTCCCAGCGACAACTCCAACGGCATTGCCATGAGCAGGCTGCAGAACAAGCCTTCTGTCACCAACGGCGGAGCGTACAGCTCGTCTGATGATCTGGTCAGTTTTACCGTAAGGTATGCGGCCATCACATGTAAGTTTGGTGCCGTGGCAAGTAATGCCAACATCAGTCTTCAGGCGGCCGAAGGCAAGCTTGAACAGTCAAAGTCAAGCTACGAATCAGCTTCGGGAGTGAGTCTGGACGAGGAGGCTGCACATCTTGTTCAGTATCAGCAGTATTATTCAGCCGCTGCCAAGATTATCACAGCTTCCCAGAATACATTCCAATCCCTGCTCAGTGCACTGGCTATTTAAGAGGAGGACTAGAATATGACCCGTATTGCAACATCCACTACATATACAAAAAGTGTCAGTTACCTGCAGAAGAACAATGTACGTCTTGATCGGGTAAGCGACCAGTATAATACGGGACTTAAATTCAGGACAGCAGGGGATGCTCCCGCAGATTACGCCGCAACTCTCCGTCTTGAAAAAGATATCACCATGTACGAGCAGTACAACACAAATTCGGGCTACGCCGTGGATGCTCTCAACCTTGAGGAAACAGCTCTCACGTCTCTCAACGAGCGTCTGGATCGTGCACAGGTGCTTATAACCTCGGGTATCAATGCATCATATTCACAGGATGAATTCGAATCTGTGGCGGCGGAGCTTTCTGAAATACAGGAATATATCCTAGGTCTGATGAATACCCAGACCACCGAGGGTGAATACATTTTTTCGGGTTCTCTCGGCAGAACGCAGTCTTTTGTAAATGTGAGCGGCAGCTACGTATATCAGGGTGACAGCGGTCAGCGTCAGCTTAATGCTTCGTCGTCTGTTGCAATCCCTGTTTCGGATCCAGGATTTATATTCCAGGTGGATACAGCCAGAGATATATCCACGACAAACGGCAATGTTCATGTCGGATATGACAATTACAGTTCCATGCTTCAGTTCTGCGAGGATATGGATCGGAGTTTTGGGGTTTCAGCTCATACGCTAACTTTTACCAGGGATCCCTCAAATGAAAACCTGTACACGGTGACAGATCCTCTGACTGGCAGCAATGTAAGCGTGATGTGCAAAAAGGGTGTTATGGATTACCGCGGTGTTTCCATAGTTCCAAACGGCGAGGCTTCATTTGACGTGACATTTTCAGCACCGCAGCCCCAGGATAATGTGCTGAATTCTTTTACAGCTGCCATTAACGCTTTTAATGATTCAACTCTTTCCGAATTTGATCGCAATGTGGTTCTGAACAGGGTAACAACACATATAACCAATACTCAGAACAGCATCAATAAGACTCTCGGCAGAATTGGTGCCAGACAGAATACTCTGGATACAGTGATAAATTCAAATCAGGAGATTGAGGATGTAAAGAAAGAGGCCAAGGCAACCATTTCCGAGGTCGATCTTTACGAGACGACATCAGAACTGGCAAAAACCAATTCAATTCTGCAGATGTCCATGAAATCATTTAACTATATGACGGGAACAAGTCTTTTTGACTACATCTCCTGACAACCGCATGACTCACTGACAGCAGAAGCCGGCGGCGGGGATAACCGCAGCCGGCTTCTGCTGTTTCGGACATCATGAAAGAACTGTGTTTTCCGATAAAATCGGCTGATCGTGCCGGTGCAGAAGGTTTTTCCGGCTACATTTCCCTTTTGTACTTGTTCCAGAGTAATTCAGCGTATTCCCGTATGTTAGGATGGGCGTTTTCCATATTGGCATCCATTTTGTAGTCTCCGCCCTCAAATGTTCCTTCGGACGGGAGATCAATCTGCGTGTATCCGCGCATTGCATGCTTTGTTTTTCCTTCATACATGATAATTTTCATATTTGAAGGACTTACATCACCTCTGCATGACATTTTGTAGAGCATCCATACTTCATTTAAGCCGTTGTCATTAACGTCTGTAACTTCAACAGGAGCCAGCAGACTGAGTTCAGCTTCCAGCGGGCAATCCTCTACAAAGTCTCTGACAGTCCATAGGACATTTCCCTTGGAATCGACACGTTTTATGTTCATCCTTTTTGTTGACATATAGTCGTCTTTGGTGTTGATTTCCGTGGTGACGATTTGTCCCTCGATTTTTCCCTTTCCCAATTTGTCGCTGATGGTCTGGGAGAAAGTTGACACATCCTCTGCTGCCATGGCACATGTTGCCAGCACAGCAGACAGAGCAAAAGCAGTTACTGATTTCTTCATTGATAGCTCCTTTCAGCAAAAATCACTCCCGTATTTTAGCACGTAACGGGATGAATTACTTTTCCACGGGAATGATTCAGTTCATGCGTCACATCCTTTTATGCTGTAAAAGTGGCACGGAATTTTCATGATTAAAAGTAAATAACAGCATGGTTGCGTGATTTGACTGCAGAAGGAAGGAGAGTGGCAAATGTCGTTTTATATAAACACCAACGTGAGTTCTATTCATTCACAGCGTAATCTCGGCATATCATCCAAAAGTCTTGACAATGTATATGCACGCCTTTCATCCGGAGTCAAACTGAACAAGGCCAAGGATGATGCTTCAGGTCTTCAGATCTCAAACCGCATGACTACTGAGATTGAGGTGATCAGCCAGGGCAACCGCAATGCCAATGACTGTATTTCCATGTGTCAGGTGGTGGAGGGTGCTCTTGACGAAGTGGAAAATATGCTTCACAGAATGAGAACTCTTGCGGTACAGTCAAGAAACGGCACCAACAGTTCGGATGAACGCAGTGCTCTGAATGACGAGTTCCAGCAGCTCAGTGATGAAATTATGAGAGTTGGATCTGATACAACCTACGGAAGCAATCTTTTTGTCTTTGGCATGTATGACGCCGGAGAAACGGACAATTCTAAAAAAATACACAACTTTAAGGTCGGTGCAGACGGAAGCAAATCAATAACAGTTGATTTCAGACGTCTTGACGAACTTCTGGAAACAAACGTTTCCGGGAGCAATGTCTGTCTGAGCAGCGACAGTTACGGAGTGAATAACGGATATTCGGGACTTACTGTCTCCAGTCCGGAAGACTGCGATACGGCAATGGAGGCGATTGACAGCTATCTCAGAAGCATCGGCTCGTACCGCGGTGAACTGGGTGCCGTGCAGAACAGGCTTGATGCAGCAATTTCGAATCAGGAAAATGTTCTGGAGAATCTCAGTGATGCCCGATCCAGGATCCGCGATACCGACTACGCCAGGGAAACAGCGGAAATGGCAAGGCTTAACATCCTTCAGCAGGCTTCCGCTTCCATTCTGACCCAGGCCAATCAGCGGGCGGATGCCGCCCTGAATATGCTGAAATAGTTCGGCATAGTTAAGCTCATTATCCCGCAGCTTCGTTATGCCGCGTATTCACCGGCCAGAGCGGAGATACGGGATCTTTTTTGCCTGCAGAATCAGATCTGCGTGTTCCCTCATTCGCTGTCCATTGGATAGCAGCCCAGTATATGCAGTGAACGGCAGTTCATGCTAATTTCATCCAGGGCCTTCTGTGCGTCGGCTGATTCGATGTTGGCAATAAAGTCTGCGTAGAACTGTTCCTCCCACGGTCTTCCGATAATCGGACGGCTGGTCAGCTTGGTCATGTTGTAGTTATACTTCCTGAATATGTCAAGAATGTCAGACAGGGCTCCAGGCTTGTTGTCCGTAGTGAAGGAAATAGACGTTTTGGTAGTCATTTCACGTGGAAATTTAACAGGATCCTTTGCAATTACTATAAAGCGGGTGTAGTTGCAGGTCTGATTTGCAATATTGGATATGAGCGGCTTAAGTCCGAAAATGCTGCCGCCCATGTCGCTTCCGATGGCTGCAGCCTCATCAGAATTCATCTCTTTGACCTTTTTGATGGCGTCTGCCGTGGAGTCGCAGTACTTGAATGAAACATCAGGGTAGTGGACAGACAGAAAATTTGAACACTGTACTATGGGCTGAGGATGGGAGTATATGTATTTTATTCTGCCGGCGGTCTCCGGTCTGTTTACAAGTATGGAGTGGACGATGTGCAGTACAACCTCGCCGATTACGTAAACATTGTGATCATTCAGCAGATCGATAACATCATTGATAATGCCGCTGCTGGTGTTCTCAATCGGAAGAAATGCGAGATCTGAAATTCCCTGGCGCACATTGTTGATCTGATCCCTGAAATTGCCGCAGGATATCTCATCAAGATGAAGGTTGTGACTGTCGCAGTATTTTTTCAGAGCCTGATAGGAGTACGTTCCCACAGGTCCGAGAAATGACGCTGATTTGAAGCTATTCCATTTCGGATTTTTCTCTGCTATCAGTTTCTGGGTGTATACAAGTCCGGTTTCTCTGTTGATCAGTCTGAAAAGCTGCTTGACAAAACTTGGATTAAGTTCGTTTGCCTGAGCTGAGGACAAAAGACTTTCAATATCGCAGGACAGGAACTGATCCCCGCTGACTGCGATCTGCTCTCTTTTCTTAAGCAGAGCTAAAATTTCTGAATCTATCTGTTCAAGGTTATTCATATCCCGTACCATCCGGTTTACATTTCCTTTCATAACAAAACCCCGAGATGACTCGGGGTTTTACGATTCTTCTGATTTCTGTCTGACGCTACCCCGTGTTTCGGCACGGGATGACAATGCATCAGACTAGAAACCTACCACTGACGGGATCAGCATATTGACTCTTTCCTTGTCTCCAAGCTGTCCCAGCTGATTGTTGCCCCAGCATTTTGCCGTGTCGTCATTGAGAATGGCACAGGAGTAATTGGAACCGAGTACCATCTGTTTAACGTCAACCAGCCACAGATTCTCCTCATCCTCGATGGCGTAGCCGTCCTTGTCATAGCCGTTATATACCTTGACCGGTACCTTCTGATTCTGGGAACCGTTGTCTCCGAGTCTTCCGAAGAAGGATTCACCCCAGCAGTAGGCCTGATGGTTGGCATCAAATATGGCGCATGAATGTACATATCCGGTGGCAATCTGCTGAACGGATCTCACGATTTTTGAAGGATCACTGGTGCAGTCCCAGTTCTCTTCGCTGTCGTCAGTGCCCGGACGGCATATGGCTGAAGGGGTCTTCATGTTTTCGATATCGTTGTTGTTTCCGATCTGTCCATAGCGTGCCTGACCCCAGCAGTAGGCAATGCGTTCGTTTCCGGCCACGGCGCATGTATGAGACTGTCCGATGGCAATCTGGTGAACCTGAAGCAGAGGATTTTCGTGGCAGTCGGATGCTCCCTGGGCGCATATCGGAGTAGGTGTGGACTGGTTGCTGTCCTGGTTGTTGTTTCCAAGCTGGTAACTTGAGCCGTCACCCCAGCACAGTCCTCTTCCCTGTTCATCGTCCACGGTTGCACAGGTAAGATAGTTGCCGGCCACAATGGTCTTGACCTTTGTCAGAGGTTTGGCTTCGCAGTCCTTTGCGTTTTCACTGCACACTACAACAGGTGTAAGCATATAGTCGCTCTTGCCGTTCCCGAGTCTGCCGTTGCTTCCGTTACCCCAGCAGTATGCCTTTCTTTCATCACCTACAATTGCACAGACGTGTTCGCCGCCTGCAGAGATTGCTTTTACTCCCACCAGAGGATGCTTTGCACAGTCTGAAGTAAAGCCTTCAGCACATACTGCAACCGGACGATCGTGATCCTTTCGTTCACCGTTGCCAAGCTGTCCTGACGAACCGTGTCCCCAGCAGTACACAGCCTGTTTTTCTCCTATTACGGCACATGCAAAAAGATCTCCCACAGCAATATGCATTGCGTCTCTCAGATATTCTGATGAACTTGGAGCTTCACCTTTGAATACGGAAACCGGAGTAAATGAATACTTTGTCGTCTGGAAATTAGGATTCTTGTACTCGCAGCCGACTCCGCTTGATCCGTCTTCAATTTCGCATTTTCTCATCTTGCCGTCATCGCCGAGGGAACCCTTGTTGGCACCGCCCCAGCAGTAAACAAATCTGTTGAAGTCAATTGCACATGTGTGATTGATTCCGGCCGCAAGCTCTCTGACTGCCATCGGATTTTTGGAAACGTGTCTCTCTTCACCGGTAGAAAGAGGTCCTCTGTTCTGCTGAACCGTGGAAGAAGATGATGACGAACTAGCTGTGCCTGAAGTACCCGAGCTGCCGCCGGATGACGACAACGATTTGAATACAAGCACCACCGCTATGACAGCGAGAATGATAAAAATTAATTTATTCTGTCTATTATTCTGTCTATCCAATTGCCCACCTCTGAAGTAATTTACAAAAAAAGCGGTCGGCACCGCGTTATTACTTTAGAACTATTATATATCCTGAGCGTTTTTTTAGAATTATTTTATTAGTTAATATGTGAACCGTCACAAAAACCGGTCATGATAAATATTATTCAAAATGCTGATGCCGGCTGAAAAACAGCTGCCTGCGAACACGGAAATCCCATGATTTTCGTACCTGGCCGGGTTAGTGAATGTGATTATGACGAACCGGCGGATTTTTCGACAGATTTCATTTTGAGTGAATTTCTGAAGTTTTACGAAAGAACAGATGAAGAACAGCCATGATCATAAAATCTGATTCTGTGTAAGGAATAGACCGTTACCGGAGGAGTCCGTTACAGATGCTTTGATAATTCTGAAATTTTTGATAAATTTACCCACAAACGATTATCTGTTTTAAAATTGACTGTCTTTTCCGATGACAGAGTTTAAATGGTAGAGCACAGCATGAATATTAAACTGTTTCTTGAATTTCTGGCTTTTTCCGCTGCAGCGGTGATTGCCGGACCGGCGGAAGCCAGAGTTGACTACGATTCTCTTTCTCTTCAGCAGAGAACATATCTTAAGACTGTAGGTCTTTACAAATCAGGCAAGGCTGGTGAAGCCAGGATCCTTGCTGCCGGCCTTCAGAATTATGTTCTGCGACCCTATCTCGATTATTATGATCTCTATTTTGACGCCCGCAGTTCAAGACTGCAGGAGGTGCAGAATTATATATCCTCAAGCAGAAACGATGGTCTTATTTCAGATCTGCAGGCAAAGTATGTAAGGACGCTCTACAAGGACGGCCGCTACCAGGATATACCGAAGATCAGGAAGAAGCCTTTCAGACATCTCGGTCTGAACTGTGTCATGAACAGTGCTCTTTACAGATCCGGCAACAAATCTGCAGCCACGGAGTTTATGCGGAAAGAGTACATGAAGGGCGGTGAGATGCCTTCAGAATGCTCATATCTGATGCAGCAGAGCTGGAATGACGGCGTTATCAGTTACCGGACGGAATACAGCAAACTTCTGAAAAAATTTACTGTCAGAAGACAGGATGCCGTTATCGGTGCCCTGGCCAAGCGTCTTAACGGAACCTCCTATGCATCTTCGGCAAAGACTGTTGCCTATCTTTACAGTCATCCTGAGGATGTTCTCGGCAGACTTGGCAGAAATGTTCATGATTACAAACAGGTTGCCGTCGGAACTGTTCTGCTTATGGCGCGTAAAAATGCTGACAGGGCTCTTTCCATGCTGCCGCAGGTGGTTAAAACCTTTGAACTTTCCCGGGAACAGGAGAATGAGTGCAACGGTTATATCATCCGCCACCTGATGCAGCAGAAGCGTTTTGATCATATGTCCTGGCTTGATCGCAATCTTCTCAAGCTGAAGCATCCTGACGATTTGATCCAGAATCGCGTCAAGCTGGCCATCTGGCAGGAAAACTGGAAGGATCTTGATGTCTGGCTCAAGCGTCTCTCTCCGAAGGAGGCAAAGGAAAGCAAGTGGATATACTGGCGGGCCTTTGCTCTGGAAAAACAGGGCAGGGCAAAGGAAGCAAGGGATATGTATCTCAGGGTGCTGAATGAACGCAACTTCTACAGTTTCATGGTATCCCAGAAATATTCAATCCCGTGGCCTTTCCTTGAACAGAAGGTGTTCATGTCTCCGATGGATGAGAAGAAGGCTCTTTCAAAATGGACAGAGTTTGCCCGCGTGAAGGAACTTCTTGCTGTCGGTGATATATCGAATGCCGGCAGAGAATGGTATCACTTCATAAATCGCCTGACGCCGAACGAGGTTGCTCAGGCCGGTGTTCTTGCATACAACCGCGGGTGGTACGATTATTCACTCAAGGCATGCATATACGGAAAGGCCTGGAATCTTCTGCAGCTGAGATTCCCGATGCCTATGCGCAGTTACTATCAGAAAATGAGCAGGGATACCGGGGTAAGCGAGTCTTTCCTCTACGCAATATCAAGACAGGAGAGCGCCCTTAATCCTAGCGCTGTTTCACCGGTTGGCGCCAAGGGCATGATGCAGCTTATGCCGGCCACAGCCTCCATGGTGTCAAAAAAATACAGTATTCCATATTCAAGGGAATCTCAGCTTCTGGATCCGGAAACGAATATTTCTCTGGGAGCACATTATCTTGAGCATCTTCTTTCCGGCTATGACAACAACCGCGTTCTTGCTGCTGTTGCATACAATGCCGGTCCTCACAGAGTGGAGGCGTGGAAGAGCAAGGACGGAGTAGGAAAGTCTGTTGATGTATGGGTGGAGAATATTCCTTTCAATGAAACCCGCAACTATGTGCAGAATGTAATTATTTTTGACGCCATCTATCAGAAGTATATGAAAAAGGAGCCGTATTTTCTAACAGAAAAGGAATTCAGATACAAGTACTGAGATTTCTTTTTCTCCGGTTCATGCAGACTGTCTGTCATATAGAAAGCTGAAAACACTTTTTTTTGTACAGCACCGTTGGGTGCTGTTTACGTTTCAATGCCTGCGGGATGCATTCCCGCAGTTCCTTCTGTGTTCTGACAGCGATCCTATGCTGCTGTTTTCGAAGTAGAGCGTAGAGTGAACTTCACTGACTCTGGTAATTTTTCCTTCAGAAAAAACGCGGCAGACTGCGTTATGATATGCAGTCCTGATCTTTGCCGGGTTGTTTTTCCACATTGCCGGTATTTCCGGTCTGGTGGTGGAGAAAATCAGATACAGAATTCCGTCCCTTATGTCCATGGACTCGAGCGTATGTCCGTCGTAGGAAGCCGGGAGCATACCTCTTGCCATGTTGAATTTCAGTCTGTTTTCAATGATTTGTTCGCGGTTTGTATAGACGTTCAGCATGAACAGAGCGGATTTTGGATCTGTCTTGGACATTAATGTTCTGATGTCTATGTCGTTACGGGCATATGCATTTGCGGATAACATGCCGATGCCAAGACAGATCATTGCTGACGCTGCCTTTAATAAACTGAAACCCATTGCTCTTCTCCTGTAAATGTTGCCGCAGTCTGTTTACGGATCAGTCTGGTTATACGTGAAATACATGAATATTTTGGATCATGTTACCGGTCGTAATCAATACTGCTGATCTGTGAATTTAGAATTTTTGAAAGACAAAAACAGGGCAGCCGTGCGGAAAAATGATGTGTTTAACAAAGATGTAAATTAAATACATATTTTACTTGCTTTATTATCAGATTGCTGTATCATCATGAATGTGATCATAAAAGGATCGTCTTATTTTCAAGTCTGATATTTTTTAAAAGGAGCCGAAACATGGTTAAGGGAATTCAGATTACTCGCAGTTCAGATCCAGCTTTGTTAAATTCCATCTGGATAATTGATGAGGATAATGCCCGTTGCATCTGTGCCAGGGAGAAGTATGAGGCCGATCAGGTGGTGGGAGTTTCAGAACTCGGCGAATATGAATGCAGAGAGCTGCCTATTGAACACAGGGTTGTTACCCAGGAGGGCGGTCAGCATCTTAATGTAAATGTTCTGCAGCGGGAAACTCTGGTTGATGCCATGGAACATCCCGAGAAATATCCTTCTCTGACAGTCCGTGTTTCCGGTTACGCAGTACGCTTTAATTCTCTTACAAAGGAGCAGCAGCAGGACGTTATAACAAGAACGTTCACATCCAAGCTGTAGTTCTGTTCCTTCTTTTAAGTTTCATATAATTCTTCTCAAAAACTCCGTGCTGGCACGGAGTTTTTGATCCTGAAAAAGTGTACACTTTCTTCTGACGGGTTCTGATTCATTCACGCACTGTTCTGCTGTCTTTGTTTGTGAGTTCTTTCTTTGCTGACAGTATTTTCAGGAAGAAAACCGGATTTTGCTTTCTTCTGATGAATTTTTGTGTCCGTCAGAGATTATCCATGATCACAAACGCAGGGGATTGTTCAGGTGAGCTTGATAATCGTACAGGGCGCACTGACCTGCCGGGATTATCGTCCCGGATGCTGAAATGCCATGCGGAGTTCGTCAGCGCGGGTGAAGTCATATGGTTTCGGC
>CADBNP010000271.1 GCA_902796095.1 uncultured Aeromonadales bacterium
AGCCTGCGGGTTATGATTACTCCTTAGCAGTTTAAGATAAGATCAACACTTTTCTTGAACATAGCCAAACGAAATCTGTTTGCATTAATCTGATTTTTTGCATTCTTTAAAGACATCCAGGGCACAGAAGCTGATTCTCTTCAGTCAGTTCGTGCAATATCCCCTATCTGTATGTTGCTGTCCGGCTTTGTCTTATCTCCAGGGATCAGAACCGCACTGTCTGAAAATACTTTCTGGACAATGTAATCACCGGTCAGCTGGTTGCTGTTCATTCTTTGGCGGCGTTCTCTGTCATAGAAATTTGCTGTCAGTTCTATTCTGAACTGATCACCCTGTTTGAGATTGTTTCCGCTTCCGGCATTGATGTGATATTTCCCGCTTTCAACACGGATAATGGTGGCGTTCAGACCCTGGCACATTGCCTCCCTTGTTATCTCAGCCACGGCACTAGTAATCAGTTCGCTTGTTTTTTTGCCATAATCGGTTTTCCAGAATTTGTTGCTTCTGACATCCACATTGTCCCGCTTGTCATAGCTCCAGTCAGCAATTTCAGAGAAGTTTTTGGCATATATCATCTCACCGGTGATCCCGTTTACCAGGTATACAGAGAATGAGATGTTTCTCCTGTCATCTTTGAACATGCGGGTCAGCGCATTGCCGTCAGGCTCCTCGAATCCAAGATCTCTTATTGATCCCAGAAGAAGGTACTGACTGTCTGTAATTTTTGCCAGATGACGTATCTGCTCTCTTACGTCTGAATGTTCATATTCCATTGATCTCAGATCGATGCGGTAGTTGCGATCAATCCAGGATCGGGTATTAAAAACATCTTTGTTGAGGAGCAGTCTGCTGTGAAACTGGCGAGTTAGCTCACGGTTAAAGTCATGTAATTGACGCTCGCTGTTGTCAGCCTGTCCTTCATCATAGATGAAAAGAATTGGAGTAATTGTTTTGGCGTACTGCTTGCCTTTGCAGACTCCTGCCTTGTTGTAGATATCCGCCCTGACTGTAACCTCTATGTAGTCACCATGATCCTTTTGATCTACTACATTGTATCTTCTAATCTTACTGTCTGAACTCATACGGATGTTGTGCATTGTGAGTCTGCCGTTTCTTGCACTCTGCTCGGTTGAAATTTTTGCGCCGCTTTGGAGAAGAGCCTGTCTCAGAGCATCTTCGATAGCCTTGTTTCTGGCATCGGCCTTGTTGCCTCTGATTATGGGCGCTGTTCCGGTACCGGTAAATATTTCAGCATAAGATGTTGATGCAAAGAGCATTAATAAAATGAACAGTAAAATTTTCATTGGAATCCTCTCATGTTCTACTGCATACTGTATAAGCAATTATAGTGCCATTATGGGATGTCTGTTTCAGTGGTATTCTGCTTTTCTCAGCTTTATTTTAGCGTATGAAGTTTTTTTGTTTTCCGGCCTGTTCTGGCAGAGCAAGTTCTGCATGTATGAACTAATGGCAAAAATTTTGCATTATTGTCAGTGAACAGATCCATCCTATTTATTTCGGCAATATCTGCCGACACGGAGTGTTTATGCGCAAATATGCTCAGATTATGCTGGTTGCTCTTATTTCCTCGCTGACGGCGATGGGATGCGCCAATGTCAATTATCCGGTTCAGACGAGTCCGGAAAACGTAGTCTCAAATCCACGCGGCGATGTGCACAGATATGATGATCTGAATTACAGCGGACTTGAACTTAATGCCATAGTCAGCCGTATGGCGGATCAGCTGGAGAGATACAAGGTGCCTCATCTGGAGGATCTTCCAAAACTGGCAATTGTATCCTTTGTTGACGTGGCGTCTTATAAAAGACCCAATGAACTCGGCAGGGTTCTGGCCGAGGACTTTATTCATGAAATGCACAGGCGCGGAGAGAATGTCTACGAGCATCATCTTATAGGTTATGTTGAGGTCACTCCGGAGGGCGATATCATGCTCAGCCGTAATGCACGGGAGCTTGCAAGAAAAATGTCGGTTTCAAGATTTCTGATAGGAACACTTTCCCGTAACCGAAGCGGTTATGTTGTAAACGCCAGAATTGTAAGTCTTAAAAACAATCTGGTGGAATCAACGGCTGTGGGCATTGTTCCGTACAGTCTGGTACCGTCATCTGTGGGTGCTTCGACAGCGTCAAAAAAGAACAGCACAGTGGTAAGACCTAGTCACAGCAGAATGTCAGGCGGGATGATTGTCCGTGAGGATCCTTCAGCCAAATTTGTACGTCAGTCTTCAGTCAGGTAGGAGCAGATTATGAAACGACTGTTTTTAATATTGTTCACATGTTGTGCCGCTATAACTGGACTGACAGGCTGTTCATCACAGCATGATACGGTCACACAGGATGGAGTTGTGTATCGTGAAGGAAGTTATCCTGTCCTTACTGCAACAGGTTATGCCATAGTAAGCCAGCAGCCGGGAAAGACGAAGGACCAGAAGATCCTGGAGGCCATGCGTGCTTCAAAGCTTGATGCTTACCGCGAACTTACCGAGCAGGTATACGGGATCCAGATTGACAGTTATACGACTCTGAGAGACTATCTG
>CADBNP010000272.1 GCA_902796095.1 uncultured Aeromonadales bacterium
TCAACGGCAGTTTTCTCTGTACCTTCGACAGAATTAACTCCGTCAGCTTCGGCTGTCTCCCCGTCCGTATTCACTTCAGATGCTTCAGCTGCAGTTTCAACAGCTTTGTTTTTGGCTGTTTTAGATGATTTTCTTGCAGTCTTTGGTCCTGCAGGTTCGGCAGCATTATCGTCTGTATTCGTATCGGAGACTTCAGCTGCAGGTTCATCAGATTTGGCTTTGAATGCTCCGGCTGATTTTCTGACTGTCTTCGGCTTTACAGGTTCAGCGGCTGTTTCACCGCTTTTTGCTTCAGCAGCATCCCCGTCAGTTTTGACAGTCTCATCTGTAACAGCTTTTACAGTTTCGTCTGTACCCACTTTTGCTATTTCAGTTTCACCGGCGGCATCGACTGGTTTGCTCTCAGAAACTTCTGCTGCAGTTTCAGTTTTTGGTGACTCCGCAGAATTTTCAGCAGACAGAATTACAGAAGTTTCTGCAGCAACAACTGACTCCTGTTCTGCAGTCCCGTATGTACCGGAACCGGATGCGTTTTCATCCGCAGCAGTCAGGCTGATCTCAGAACGAACCTCTGAACCTGCTGTTTCAGCATTTTCTACCACATGAATTTCTTCATGAACTGGTGACTGTGCGGCACCGGCATCACCGTTCACCGAACTTTCTGCACTGCCTTCCGTACCACCGGCAGTTCCTTCAGATCCTGTCGCTTCAGCATTGGTACCGGTGCCAGCATTGATGCCGTTCACCGGAGTCTGAACTTCAGCGTTCTTCTGCTCATTCCCTGCTGTACCGGAGCCGTCAATTCTGTCCGGATCAGCAACCGGTTCAGAAGTCCTGTTTTCTGAAGCCGCATTAACATCTCTGCTCCCTTCAGACTGTACTTCAGTCTGATCCAAAGTGGATCCGGCAGTCTCTGCTGCACCGGCATTATTCTGAAAATCTGAAACAGTGTTCTGAACTGAGGTATCAGGAACTTTACTTACGGCATTTTCAGCCCCCTGCACCTCGGCGCTGTCAGACTTCTGCTCCGGTGCTCCGTTACTGTCAGATGGCCGGATTGCAGCAATTTGTTCTGTGACGGCCATTTCGTTCTGCGGCAGCTGCTGTTCAGCAACACCAATGCTGTTCTGTGCTGGCTGCCGCGGAATAACAATACCAGGCGGATCAGGAACTTCAGGCTTAAATTCAGCCTCAGTAACCATCGTAATATTGGAAATAAATCCCTCTTTTTTCGGCTGCGGTCTTCTTTCTCCATTCAGTCCGATAACCAGGAAATTACTGTCCCAGGGAATTTCTGCAGGATCAACCTCTTTGACCATTTCAGACATCTGACGCAGAATATCTTCCGAAGTAAGTTTCTGAGACTGAGAAGAACCGTGATTTGAAACATCAGAGGATGAAGCAGGCGAAGCGGAATAACCTTTATCAGACTGTGCTGACAGATTCTTTATATGATCCGGGAGAGTCAGTTTCTGAAGTCCGCCGGAAACCAGTTCATCGATGTCGGATTTTGAACATCCCATGGAATCGGCACCGCCGGACTGAACAGCAGTCTGAACTCCATGAGTGCTTACCTGCTGAACATTCTGAAAGTGCTGTCCGGACTGATCTGCATTAAAAGACTCGGGACTGACCTGATTTAAATCATTCCGTTCCGGCTGTATCCGGGCAGACTGCTGAACCGGCTGCTGTTGCCTGGGAAAATTCCGGCTGTCTCCGGCTGACGGATCCTGGTTCTGAAAATTTACAGACTGGGGCTGATCAGCAGAGCCTCGTATCATATCCCTTACATTTCCGGCAGAACTTCTCAACTGAGATCCCGGATCCTGAGTTCTCTGAAATCCTCCGCCGGAAACAGCTGTGCCGGCGGAATTTCTTCCCCGGTTTGCCGATGAACCGCCGCCGGTAAATGCCAGCATTCTTATAAGAACCATGTCCATGGCAGTTCTGCCGGACGGTGCATAGATAAAATCCCTCTTGGCATTCAGCAGGATCTGATAGTAGAGCTGGAGCGTATCCAGCGGAAGACTGGCAGTAATATCTCTGAGATTCTCCATTTCATAGGTATAGACACAGGTGCCGCTGCCGCCGATAACGGAAAAAAGACTTGCCTGGTGAACCAGAGAAATCAGATCATCCAGCATGGTGAGATAATTAGGGGAAAATGCATCGATACTGTCCAGGATCCTGTACAGTTCAGCTCCCTTTTTGGAATAGACCGCCCTGATAAGATCGATGTACAGATTCCTGTCCATACGCCCCAGCATGGAAAGCAGATTTTCTCTCCTGAGATTGTCTCCGGAAAGAGCAACAGCCTGATCTGCAATTGAAAGAGAATCTCGCATACTGCCATTGCCTGCTTCAGCGATAAGTCTGATGGAATCCTCGTCGTAAGAAACCTTTTCCTGATCCAGAACCTTTTTCAGTTGAAATTCAATCTGCTCTCCGGTAAGAGCAAGAAGCTTCAGCTGAATGCAGCGTGATATGACAGTGGGCGGGATTTTCTGGGGATCCGTTGTGGCCAGAATAAACTTGACATGCTCAGGCGGTTCCTCCAGCGTTTTAAGGAGAGCGTTGAAGCTGCCGGATGAAAGCATATGCACTTCGTCAATAAGATAAACCTTGTAGCGTCCTGCACTCGGTCTGTAGTTGACATTCTCCAGAATCGCCCTGGTATCCTCCACCTTTGTCCTGGAGGCGGCATCGATTTCAATAAGATCAACAAAACGGCCTTCATCAATGGCACGGCAGGTTTCACACTCGCAGCACGGACTGCTGCTGACTCCCTTCTCGCAGTTAAGTGCCTTGGCAAATATTCTTGCAAGAGTCGTCTTTCCCACACCTCTGGTACCGCTCAGCAGATATGCATGATGCAGTTTTCCTGAATCCAGAGAATTCACAAGAGCGGAAAGCACCTCCTTCTGTCCCACCATTTCATCAAAACGGTGAGGACGGTACTTTCTTGCCAGAGCCAGATAATTACTCATCAGGAACAGTTCCTCCTACTGAACAGCTGTTTTATTCACCTTCATAATCAATCAGAGAAAAAGTCTCAACCGATTTTTCCCTGAGTTTTTCTCTGCCCGGAAGATCTTTGAGACAGATGACGAAACACGCTTCGGCAACCTCTGCACCGAGACCGCGTGCAAGATTCACCATGGCAAGAGCAGTTCCGCCGGTGGCAAGAAGATCATCAACGATCAGAATCCGATCACCGGCCCTGACACTGTCTCTGTGACACTGGAGAATATTTGAACCGTATTCAAGCGTATATTCCTCGCTTACAGTTTCACGTGGAAGCTTGCCCGGTTTTCTGACCATGACAACGCCCGCATTGATCCTGCTGGCCAGTGCCGCCCCGAAAATAAATCCTCTTGCCTCAGCAGCCATGATTTTGTTATAGCCACTGCCTGAAAACCTTTCGGCCAGTGCGGTAACAGCAAGATTAAACGCTCTGGCATCCTCCACAAGAGACGTTATATCACGGAATATAATCCCCTTCTTCGGAAAGTCAGGTATGGATTTTACCGAACCTACCAGATACTCGTAATCTTCTTTGTTCATAATGTCACCAGTCTTACATAAAAAAACACATCAGTCCCTTAACTCACGGCAGCAGTTGCGTGCAACATGCCGGTTAAAGATATCAGGAGCAAATGCCACACCGGACTTATTCTATCATACTGAAGCATCATCGTTATGAATTCTTTGCAGCGGTGTGAAACAGGATCCCCGCTGTACAGAAACTGACATTTCAGATCGGCGAAGTTTCATTTCAGTTCTCTGCTGTAGTCCGCCGGGAACCTCGGATTTCAGCAGCAAACAGCATCAGGAAGAAGAACTGAACACAAATACAAAAGCATGTACATAAATCACAAAACATGGAATCATGAACATAGCTGCAGCCGGAGACCGGAATGACCCGTTTCAACAATGTATGGATTCTGAAAAAATCCGAAGATCACGGTTTGTTTCGGTTATGCTCCGGATATGTGGCAGATATGCCGGTTCTTCTGTATCATCATAACAGACGTTAATCAAATCATGATGTTTGGCATGAGACCGGCATCGCCGGTTCTGCAGTGAACGTGATACGGGAGGTGAAAATGAAATGTCCGAAATGTAAAGCTGAACTCTCAGACGAAAGAGCCACCTTCTGCACCTACTGCGGAGCAATGTTTGATGCGCAGGTTCAGTCAGAACCGTCGGCAGCAGATATTCCTGCTAATTCTGAATCAGTCCCAAAACAGGAATCTTCTCAGAAAACAGCTGAGAGACAGAATCGCGTAAATCTTGATAAAACAAAAGATCCGGAAAACAGAAACCGGAAAGATGCACCGGGGAAAATGCCTGCAGGAACAGGCGGTGAGGCGTCTGATCCGGCACCTTCCGAAACAGGTACTGACATATCGAATGTTCTGAACAGAACAGGAACGACAATCACCGTAACCCTTCTCTTCTTTTTTGGTCTGACAGTTCCTGTTGTCAATCTGCTGATTACTATCGCAATCATATTTCTTTCCTTCAGGGCACCCCGGCTGTTCTCTGACATGAAGCAGGTTTTTGACCGTCGCAATGAAACAGAGCACGCTGAATTCGTAAAAGACACCGGTAATAAATTCAAAATCATCCGGATGTTTATTTTCTATTCGATCATTATTCTCGTTCTTTTCGCTCTGGAATTCGCCTTTGAAATAAACAGCCCCGTATTCAGTCTGCTGATGGGAGTATTCCTGCTGCCGTATATACCACTTGCCCTGTACCCTTTTTACCTGATGGCTGTATGTTTTTTCCGTCTTTTTACACTCAGAAAAGCACTCACACAGCTGGCATCATCCGAAAATCTTATAACTCCGGAGGATAATACCGTTCTTACAGTTATCGGAACCATAATACTGGCTGTGACCTTCATGATACAGGCAGCAAGTATCCTGGTTTCTGTAGCGCTGTTTACCCTCAGTTCTCCAGATCCAAAAGCAGTGGAAGAGTACAGAAAGGTTTCCGATTTTGCCATGGAGGTCCGGCAGCAGGTGGAGCTGTGCATAAAGGATGTGGGTGAGAGCGGCATGAACAGATTCTGCAACCTGGGTTACAGCGCAGATCCTGAAATCGGACAGAAGGGATGGGATTTAAGCTACTTCAGAAAAAATGATGCCGTCGGGCAGATCTTTATTTCAAAGGGAGTAATCGATATCAGGGCTGTTGAAGAAAAGGGACTTGGCGGAGCTAGCTACGTTATGGAACCGGAAATCAGAGGAAACAGGATAAACTGGATCCTGAGCGACAGATCAACATGTCTTGAAAGACTTCTGTGCAAAAAAGAAGAGGAAAAGTAGAAAAGCTGAGCAGATCGGTTCACCGCCGGAAACAGCGGATATCTGAAAAAAAAAGACTGGGACGAGCGGGACACAGCCAGATATTTCTTCCGATTTTCCGGTTTCTTGCACCACTGTCCAAAAACGCTTAAAATATGTCCGGAGGCTCAATATGGCACTGACAGAAGATGCAATTAAGGTAAGAGACGCCCTGGTAAAAAAGGGACTTGAAACGCCGTTTTCCAATAACGGGATCCCCGGTTCCGAGAAGAAGGCGATGATAGCATCCCACATATCGGAAATCATGACGATCCTGGGACTTGATATCACTGACGATTCTCTTGTCGGCACGCCGAAACGTATAGCAAAAATGTACGTCAATGAGATTTTTTCCGGACTGGACTATGAAAACTTTCCGAAAATAACCCTCATAGAAAACAAGATGCACCTTGATGAAATGGTTAAGGTTCAGGATATTACCGTAACCTCCACCTGTGAGCACCACTTTGTAGTCATCGACGGTACCGCCAAGGTTGCCTACATGCCAAAGAACAAAATCATCGGTCTTTCAAAAATAAACAGAATTGTCCAGTTTTTTGCCAAAAGACCACAGGTTCAGGAGCGGCTTACCCAGCAGATCCTGGTAGCACTCCAGACGCTTCTTGAAACAGACAGTGTGGCTGTGACCATCACTGCAACCCACTACTGTGTAAAATCAAGAGGTGTAAAGGACGCATCCTCATCAACCACCACAACAGCCCTGGGCGGATATTTCAAGACAAATCCTGCATCCCGCCATGAATTTCTAACTGATGACTGAGAACGGTTTCTTCAGTCATCCCGTCAGGCAGCTGCCGAATATCTTCTGATCAGCCGGCAGCCTGCTGTACCGGCACATTTTCATTTCAGCCGGTTCGACTATCCGCAGACGTCAACCTTACGCACCGTTTCAATGACCGGAAGTCTTTTTGCCGTTGATTTCCGTATGATCCGTCAATGTCAATCAGAACAAGAACCGGAGCAGGTCAAACAGTTTCCGCAAACTGAAGCATCAGTTCATTAGCCACGCCAACCTGCTCAATATATCTACAGCATTCTCAAGTTCATACATCCTTTATCTGATCGTAATCCGCCGGGATAATCTCAATACGCACAACCTGTTTAACAAAATTTGTTGTAACCTTGCTCACCCTGTAGCCTGCGTACAAATCCGTATGCTCTACGACATACTGTACAGCATAGATATCATTAAAGACCTTTGCATCAATCTGCCATGTTTTGTCAATTACAACCGTTTTCATACATGGCGTTATATTAAATAAATCTTGAAATGGTATTGACATTACCCGAACTCCATTAAACTTTGCTAACTGTACTTGTATTTATAATTATAATTATTTTAACACTTTCCGATCTTTTGCATATACCTGATCTCAAGGACAATTTTAACGATCTGATCAGTCAATTGATTGATTTAAAAGAAAAAATTTACAAAAAAGGCACTATTTTTGTAAATGGTCGGAAATAAAAAATTCTGACCGTTCTTGAGGATATAACATAGGTTGAAAAAATTGATGAGCGACATCACATTTTAGTAAGTTTTTATGCAATAACTATTCATTTTTTCAAAAAAAACTTTTTTATATCGCTCAAAAAGGCTGTTTTTAAGCTCATAACAGGGCGTTGTTTTTGAGATGACGGTTTTGCTTCCAAACCCTGTTATCGATCTGTATATGCGTGTTATGGACGTTTAACGGCGAGTTTTTTGAGTGAGTTAAGCTACTAAA
>CADBNP010000273.1 GCA_902796095.1 uncultured Aeromonadales bacterium
GTGACAGTCGTTTTTAGAAATATTGAGATACTAAAATGCAGTTTGAAGAGTTTGAACTTGATGATTCCCTGCTGGCGGCAGTTGCTGATGCCGGGTTCAGTAAACCGACAACAGTTCAGAGCGAGGCGATCCCTGAGGCTCTGATGGGCAGAGATATCATGGCGGGAGCACCTACCGGAACAGGTAAAAGTGCCGCATTTATTCTTCCCTGTCTGCAGCATCTTATTGATTTTCCAAAGCGTAAACGGGATGGAGCAAGAATTCTGATCCTTACTCCAACCAGGGAACTTGCAATTCAGATAGGAGATCAGACCAGGCAGCTTTCGTCACATTGCAGTTTTTCAGTGGAGTATGTCATAGGAGGTGTCGGCTACGAGCAACAGGAGCAGGCTTTTGCCGATGGTGTGGATATTATTGTGGCAACTCCCGGAAGACTGATGGAGTATATAAGGAACAAGGCATTTGTCGGATCCACTGTTGAAATCCTTGTTATTGATGAGGCGGATCGGATGCTTGATATGGGCTTCATTGACGATGTTGGTAAAATTTCCGATGCCACGTCCAGACGCGGGCAGACTATGCTTTTTTCCGCAACACTGGAGGGCCTGGGACTGGAGAAGTTTGCCGCGTCGGTTCTGAATGATCCGGTCAGGATCAATTCACAGGCGCCCCGTTCTGAAAAACGCAAGATCCCCCAGTATTTCTTTTACGCTGACAATCTGGAACATAAAAATAAACTCCTTGAACATATTCTTCGCCTTGAGCAAGTTTCAAAGGCTCTGGTATTTGTCAAAACCCGAGAGCAGATGGCAAAACTGAGATCCTTTCTTGACAGTGTCGGAATATCTGCAGCCTATCTGCAGGGCGAAATGGAACAGGAAAAGAGAATTAATGCGTTTGAAAGTTTTTCCAGGGGAGATAATTCAATTCTTGTGGCGACTGATGTGGCGTCAAGAGGACTTGATGTTCCTGATATAACTCATGTTATTAATTATGATATGCCATATTCCGCCGATGTTTATGTTCACCGAATCGGAAGAACAGCCAGGGCGGGAAAGAAGGGTGTTGCAGTTAATTTGGTGGAGGCTCACGATTATCTTCAGCTTGCGAAGTTTGAAAGGTATACCGGTGAAAAAATAGAAAGACGTGTTATTGATGAATTAAGACCTGTCACCAGAATTCCGCAGTTTAAAAGAAAGAAAAAGAAGGAAGATAAACCGGCAGAACGAAAGAGAGTCAAGAACCGTCAGAGGGATTCTCTGAACAAGGGACGTCCTGATTTTCGAGCTAAAAAGGCAAGAAAGGAGAACTCGTCACAGCAGGAAAATTAGGCTTTTTCTCAGAAAAGCAAAAATATCCGGACAAATAAAAAGGATCGTGCATGCCTGCACGATCCTTTCCGCTTGTTATCCTTACATTTATAAGTCCTGAGCGGCTGCGTTATACTGAACCAGGAATGAGTTGATGCGCTCCATCTGTTCGTTTGAATCAGCACTGGTGCATTCCCAGGTATAGGCATCCTTTAACTGTACAGGTCTTAACTTTTCCTTAAGAAAAGCATCAAAATTTTCGTGAACAGGGAGGAAAGCCTTCCAGTTGTCCAGTGATTTGATTTCACCGGTGAACCAGTTGATATAAGCCTCCACAGCCTGTAATGTGCTTTTATTGTCGCCGGCTTCAATAATGGCATTTTTCTGCTCAAAAGCTTTAAGGGCAACATTGTTTGCTACAAATCTTACTCTCATTTTTCTCTTGCCTGATTGTGTATAAAAATAGTGTATAAAAATTACGGTGATTATATTACATTCATGGATGAGTCGCAATGATTTTGATCTGTGTCACTTTTTGGGGACGCGGCCAAGTATGCCGAACAGGGATAAGATCAGTCCGGAAGAAGTTCGACGAGCATTTCATTATTGAAGGTATATCCCTTTTTTGTAATTCTGTATTCATCATCGCTGATTTTTTCAATATACAGTTTCTTTTCAAGAGGTTTAAGAGTTTCAGTAAGATCTTCCCTGGTTAAAAATGTTGTTTCAGTGATGGTATTTAAACTGAATCTGTCATTCATCAGGCGTGCACGGTTCAGAAAATACTGAAACGGAATACTGTCTTTTTGAACAGGGATCCTGTTTTCCAGAAAATTCTGAATCTTCATAAAGGTAGCGGGATTGTCCGGCTGTGCAATTCTGTATATCTGTTTCTCTTTTTGATCAGAGAACTTTCCGTGAGCTCCTGCGCCGATTCCCATATAGTCTTCAAAATTCCAGTAGGTAAGATTGTGCCTGCATTTTTTACCGTCACGGCAGTAATTTGATATTTCGTATCGTTCGTACCCTTCCTTTTTCAGAAGTTCAATGCCGGCTTCTGACATGTCTGCCAGCAGATCACTGTCAGGCAGATTTTCAGGAGGATTGCGACCGAATTCCGTGTCATCTTCAACAGTAAGCTCATACCATGATATATGATCCGGATTAAGAGATATGGCCTTTTCAAGATCTTTAAGACAGTCTGACAAGGTCTGGTTTGGAAGACCGTACATTATATCCAGATTTATGTTATCAAATTTAAGACTTCTGGCGTTTCTGACTATGCTTTCAGCTTCTTCGGCATTGTGGATCCTGCGTATGCTTTTCAGAAATCGGTCTGACAGACTCTGAACTCCGAAACTTATCCGGTTGATTATTCTGCTGAGTGATTCCAGTTTTTTACGATCTGCTGTTTTTGGATTTATTTCCATTGTTATTTCAGCATCGGAATTTATATGAACTCTCTGTTCAATGCCGTTAAAAAGATTTATGAAAAATTCTGGATCAAGTAAAGACGGAGTGCCTCCGCCTATAAATATTGTTTTCAGTTCTGCCGGGTTGTACAGATCCGCCATTGCATTGAAATTGGCCATCAGGGTTTCGAAATATTTTTCCTTTGGAATTCTGTCTGCAGCCGTACCATAGGAATTGAAATCACAGTACGGACACTTTCTGAGACACCATGGAATATGAATATACAGAGAAACAGGTTTATTCATCTGCGTATACGGTTTTCAGTTTTTCAAGCAGCATTTTCAACGCTCTGGCTCTGTGACTCATGGAATTCTTCTTTTCCATGGAAATTTCGGCTGCTGTTAACGGTTCGTCAGGCAGAAGAAATATAGGATCATAGCCAAATCCGTTAGTTCCTCTCGGTTCGTCAATGAGAGTTCCTTCCCAGGATGCCTGACAGATAATCGGAGTCGGACTTTTGTGATGCGACATGTAAACCATTACGCACCAGTATCTGCATGTTCGTTTTTCCTGAGGTATGTCTCTGATATTTTCAATCAGCTTTTTAAGATTTTTTTCATCAGTGGCACCCGGACCGTAATAGCGGGAAGAATATACGCCGGGTTCCCCCATCAGAGCATCAACCTCAATTCCGGAATCATCTGCAATTGCGGGAAATCCCGTCTGCATACTGGCATTTCTTGCCTTGATTATTGCGTTTTCAACAAATGTCGTACCGGTTTCATCAGCTTCGCTTACGTTGTATTTGCTCTGGGGTATTACGTTTATACCAATGGTGCTTAAGATGGCGTTGATTTCCCTTACTTTGTGCATGTTGCCGGTTGCAAGAACTATTTCCCTCATGATTTTTCCTTGTTTGATCGTGTTATCCGGTGATTTGTAAATTGCTCTGAGCGTGAAGATCCTGTTTTTGCACGCTCAGTCTTTGTCGGATTTTATACATCCTTTTGAACCCGTTCAAGAGTGATTATGTTGTTCTGCATTACAGGAGAGTGCTGAACCTGTAGCTGCTTCAGATCCATATGCGGACAGGCTTATATGCCGGATGGAACAGAAATAAATCTGGTATCAAGAATGCTTTTTCGGGCGTTTTTATCATTCAAAACACCTGTTTTGTTCTCAAATGAATCTGTGAATGGTTAAGAAAAAATGTGTATATGTTTAAAAAATAAACAGTTGGTTTAATAATTGTTGTAACGAATAGATTTTTAAAAGTTTTAACTTGATCACATTTTTAAGGGTATGTATCATAAAAATGTGATGTGAATCACATAACACAACTTTTAGACCTGCGAGGTAATAATTATGTTTAAGAAGTTTTTTAATGCAAAAGATGGTAAGGAGTTCTCTCCTGTAACCAGAAA